>NZ_DJGY01000073.1:0-27124 GCF_002435675.1 Acetobacterium sp. UBA5834
GTGGCGTTTTGCAAACGCCTATATAGTAAATTATAAGGGAGGTTTTTTTCAACTTGTATTCGGAATCAGGAGTTACTTCTGGCTCGATTCCCAACACCGATATATCGGTGTTGGAGCTTACTCTAACTAGTAATTTTCAGAAAGAAAGGAGAAACATGGACTTTGAAGACTTTATAAAGACGTTCTCGGCTTGTTCAATTGTTAAGGTTAGTCGGTCTGCCGAACATATCTACTATCAGATTATCTGGTCTGAATCCAACCGCATAAAAATGGTTGGGTACATCGATGCCGAGCTTCCCCCGCTCGTTGCGATTATAGGAGAAATTGAATCCTACTGTGAAGAGAATCCACATAATGATCTGGATCTTGGAAATCCTGTAGTGAGACAAACTATCGGACGCATGGTTGCCTGTTCCCTTGAACCGTTTGGTTACACTGCTTATAAAAAAGGTAATATGCCCAACAAAAAATCGAAATTTTTTAAAAGTGCAAGTCATTATCGTTATACGGGAGGTGAATCACATAAAATAGTCAGATCGATTGAGCCCGTGTGACTCATATCCCGTTGATTAAAACAAATGCCTTAAACAAGACCACCTGGATCTGAAGGAGTCTGATTCTTATTGCCCTACAGTTTTGGCCCTGTCTCTTCCTGACTACTGGAAGAAACAACAAAGTTTGGAGCATTCTTCCCTTTTTGGAGCATTCTTCCCTTCAGGATCCAGGTCCCTTGAAACAGTTTGACAGCTTGTTCATTTTCTCTAAAGATAGACAGTTCCGGTTAAATATAGGTCCGATCACACTATGTGTTTTTTAGGAAACATTTTTCTTTAAATTCAACATTTGCAAGCTGTTTCATTCTCTTCCCTAGTGTTTTTTGACATGACACTGTTTTAAATGCAACTTTCCCATCCTTCTTTGTTCGGACACTGCCTTTCCTGGCCGACAAAATTGCCCTTGCAATCGGATTTTTTGCCAAAATTCCGGTACAAAGCCATATCATGATCATCACTCAAGGTATTCATTCGTTCCTATCAGTCTGTCTCCATAAAACCGCCCCTTAAAAATATTTTAATGACTCTTAGTTGTACGTATTTCGCTTTTTGGTCATTTAAACGACAGCAACAAATATATTCATGAATACTGACCTGTTTTTTGTTTCTGTTCTAAATTAAAGGAACTTTTGTCCTGTTAGTTAGTCGTCTTTTCTTTTCATTTGTTAACTGGACGAGAAATGCTTCATAAATCACTGTCATTAACTGAATTTATAAAAAAATCACTTTCGCCCTGTTTTCCAGTTCTGACACCGCTTCGTCTTTTTGAGCCTTCGCCACTTACCGGGAAATTGCCACAGATTTTTTCTGACACCGTATAGAATGCTGTGTTTTTTTTGCAAAAAATTATTTAACTGTATATTAGTCGTAAAAATTTTTGGTAAAGTTTACTGTGCGACTGACCGACCGACTGAACGTGCGTTTTGAAGTTCGGTGTCCATTTAAAACACCTCATCACCTGATGGCGTTGTCCACAAGGCACTCCAACAGGCTTGCGAAATTAATTATATCAACGCCAACCCTTCGAATGCCTGCAAACTCCCAAGAGTAAAAAAAACTACAATCAAACCTTTGAGTGAGGCCGAAATATCTGCTTTTATAAGCGCAATAAAAGGACATCAATTTGAAACCCTATACCTCGTAACCTTATTCACTGGGATGCGACAAGGTGAAATCCTAGGTCTTACATGGGACACTGTCGATCTCCAAAATGGAACAATTTTAATTTGTCATCAGCTACAGCGGATTGACGGAATTTACGAGTTTGTTTCATTAAAAAACGATAAGACTCGCACCCTTACCTTACCGCCATACTTAATTAAATTACTACACGAACATAGAGCGACACAAAACCAATGGCGTCTTATGGCGGGGACTGCATGGATAACTAACAATCTTGTCTTTACCAATCAACTTGGCGGAAATTTAGCCCATGTTACCGTATCCACGAACTATAAAAAAATTGTTAAAAGCCTCAACCTTCCTAATGCACGCTTTCACGATCTTCGACACTCTTATGCTGTCGCTGCTCTACAATCAGGTGACGATATTAAAACCGTCCAGGAAAATCTCGGTCATCATACAGCAGCTTTCACAATGGATGTTTATGGGCATGTATCTGAACGAATGAAACAAGAAAGTGCAAACCGGATGGAGAACTTTATTAAAACTGTTAACAATATCCCGCAAGGGTCAAGGTAAGGGTCAAACCCATTTTTCTGCATAAAAAAACAGCCACAAACGGCTGTAATATGCGATTTCTTTATTAATTTCAAATGGCGGAGAGAGAGGGATTCGAACCCTCGGTACGCTTTCACGTACACACGCTTTCCAGGCGTGCTCCTTCGACCACTCAGACATCTCTCCTCAGGTAGAACAAAAAAATTATTCAATTTTTTCATGCTTGTTGATTATACGGTAATTGACCCTAAAAGTCAATCTTTTCTTTGTAAAACCCCTTTTTTTCTAAACTTACCGCTTCATTGCGCCAATTATTTTATAAACGGCGGTTACCTACTGGCACCCGCCGCTTTTAACTTATCGCTTTGTTGGTTTAGCAAAGCTGTTTTTTATCGTTTATAACGCTTTGCCACCAGAATCCCCAACAGCAGTACCAGACAGGAGCCTCCCAGAAGCATCAGGGATGGGAGATCCATCGTGCTTGCCGTGGTATCACTGGGCCTGGTGCGCTCCTCTGGCTGATTTGTTGCATTTTCTGACTCGGTTTGCCCATTCCCGGTCTGATTTTCACCAGCAGCCAAATCGCTCTCTGCCGTTGATTGCGTATTGGTTGCCGCCGTGGTCGTATCCGCATCGGGTCGGTTTGGCGGTTGCCCTTTGGCGGACTGCAGAGCCGTTGCTGACTGCTCACTGGTAGCATCGGCATTGGCCGTTTGATCGGTCCCTTGCATAGTCGGTGCTGTCATTTCCCGGTCCATACCACCACCCATACCGCTGCCCATGGCCGCAATGTCAAGACTGCTGGCATCGAGCAGCGCCGTTGGCTGAGCAGCCTGTCCCTCGGTGGTCGCCGGAATGGTTCCCTCCAGCTGGCCGCTGATGCTTTCGGCCCGGAGTGTACAAAATTGCTCAAGTACAGCAACCCCGGCCTGATACTCTTCATAAGTGCAGAAGGCCGTCGGATCGTCTTTTACATAATCCGATATCAGAGCCGTTGCCTGATCAATGGTCTCGGTACATTGACCACTTTCAAAATAGCTGGAAATAAATTCCTGAAAATACTGATGATATTGTTCTAAATACGCTTCATTGGAAAGCAAGACACCCAGTAGCGGCCGCTCGTCCATGGTGGTTCCCGATACCGGGGTATCAATGGGATAGTTCACCAGGGTTGTTGCTTCATCGGTGCTGGTAGCCGTTGTTGTTGTCCCGCCACCCATACCGCCACCACTGAAATTGCTAAAAGCCAGATTATAATCCCAGGCAATCATTGATAATTGGCCCTGATCTTCCCGTAAATAATAGTTATGTTTCATGCTGCCAGTGTAGCTGTCAAAATTGTCGATGAAATTATGCACCACGAAATATTTAAGTACCGCTTCCACATCCACCACCGTTTCCAGATTTTCCCCGGCATTAAGCTGTTTAATGGAATCAATCAGTCGTTCTTTATCGCTGGTGGTGACATCAAAAACGGCCCCTTCCCAGATATTTTCGTAGCTGGAGAGTTCATCATCGGAATAGATTAGTGCCACATCATTTCCCGAGTTAACGCCCATTCCCATTTGGCCGATGTCCGGAAACTGACCAGCATTGGCGGCCGTTTGATCGGGCTGACCGGTCGTCTCGCTGTTCATTTCCGGAGGTGTACCGATGTTTTGTGGTTGAAACCCATCGGCAGTTTGGGAAGCACCGTTTTGGTCGGTCGTTGTCTGACTGTCAGCGGTTCCCTGCGGCCGTTCCGGCATCTGGCTCATATCGGGCTTTTCACCATCGCCCATTTCTTTGTCACCCCCAATTTGCATGCTGTCGGGTTTGTAGATATTGCCATAATCCGAACCGTAATTGCGCTGGGCAAAGGCTTCTTCCACCCCTTCCACGGCCAGGTAGAGACCAAAATATTCACCATTTACCGACACTTTTGCAAAGCTCGCTAGCGGTGCCGCTACTCCCATATAAGCCATCATGTCATAACTGAGGTATTCTTTTAAATAAGTATTGTCCGAAATGATATTGTTTAAATTGAGCTTATCCAAACCATGATAGGTTAAACCGTCACTGTATTTGTCAAAGTCAATCTTGAAGCTATAGCGCTCCGAATCCGACGAGACCACGCTGGTAAGCGATGAATTGCCCTTGGGCCGAATCGCCACATTGTCAAGGGTTTCGCCATCAACGGTAATGGTACAAAGCTGATATTCTTCATCGGCGGCATTCTCCTGCAGATTGTTCCAATCCGATTCAGCAATCTCAATGTCGATGGTATGAACCATGCTGTCGTCAAATAATGTCGTTGCATAACTCAAGTCCGTACTGCCACTGACGGTGATCCCCAGGCTTTCGCCAAAATAGGCGAAAACCAGTCCGAACATCAGGGTGATGATACCAATGATGATGCAAATCCGTTCAATATTTTTGTGATCGGCCAATCGGGTCACCTCGCTTAATTCATAAATTCGCCATTATAGCTGACCAGAACGGCATGATTGACATTTTTCAACTCAACCACCTGGTTAATAAAGTCGGTGTTATCATTTTTGAGTCGCACCTCGATATTCAGTTCGATGCCCTCCCGGGAAACCGTTTTGTTTTTGATAATGCTTTTGGTAACACTGGCATCGATGAATTTTTTCACTTCTGCTTCAGCTTCCCGATCGCTACAGTTAACCACGATAATATAGGGCATCTCGTTGGGTTTGCGGTTAACAAACACCAGCAGAATGATCCCGATCAATACCGAACCGAGAATCGCCAGGGGAATCATCCCGGCTGAGAGGACAATCCCGGCAGCAATCGACCAGAACACAAAGGCGATGTCCAAGGGTTCTTTGACCGCCGTTCTAAACCGGACAATCGAAAGCGCCCCAACCATCCCCAAGGACAGTACCACGTTGCTGGTAATCGCCAGCATCACAAAGGTGGTGATCATGCAAAGGGCAATTAAGGTAACTCCAAAGCCGGATGAATACATCACCCCCTTATAGGTTTTTTTATGAACCAGATGGACAAATACGCCAATCCCAAAGGCCAGAATCATGGCCATGGCGATATCGATCATCGATACCGATGTGACATTGTCCAGAAAATTTGACTTAAAAATATCGTTAAAACTCATTTAGATCTCCTTGTTGATTTGCGTAATTGAATTTGTTAAACAAAAAATTAGCTGTAAATCCGGCTGGCTGCGTATTTTGAAAAAGCCGTTTGTCTTCGGCCATCCAGCTGGATGATATCGGCAATCACGGCGGGAATAAAGTTATCATACTTCACTTCCAGCAGCAGCTGCTGATCCCCGGCACAAACGGTGGGTAAGTCGGGATTAAACAGATCCGTGCTGAAAAGACCGGTGCGGATGTCCCGGTCAATCGTAACCCGGACGTTTCCGGGTCGATAAACAAAGGCCTCCCGTTTATAGTCAACAATGGTTTTGGGCCTTAGCTGGCCCGACTTCATTTTGGAATAGAGCTCCACCACCAGGGGTTCTGAACTTGTAGCCATCCAGTCGGTATCATGGGCCAGAATCGCTTCAACCTGTCCCTTTGTAATATTGGCCTTGATCTTGGCACAAAGGCCATTGATCTTGCTCTTTTTTTCCAGATTGATAAAGGCAAAGTCTTTGTTATAACAGCGGATTCTGAATTTTTCCCGATGGTTGATCCCACTGATCTTATCCTGCAACGCCACGTCCCGATAATTATCAAAATACAAACTGCGAATCTGGTATTCGCCTGCTTCATCGGTATTGACGTCGGGCTGCATCACGGCTTTTAGCTGCCTGCGCAGAACCAGGTAATCCAGATAATTAATATAATGTTTGTGTTCATGCCGAAATTGCATGTCGTACCTCCTTTTGTGATTTAACACATTCTTAACAAAACCTATGATAGTGAGGCTAGCTTGAATAAAGATTGAAGCAAGAATCTCTTAAGCTGGAGTTCAAGCTTCATTCAATTAAAGATGCTATAATAAAAAATAGCGATTGGGACGAGGAGGTGTTTTTAGCATGCGGCTATTACTGGTGGAAGATGAATGGGGACTGGTCGAAGCCCTGAGAGCAATTTTTACCAAAGAAAATTATGGCGTGGATATTTGCATGGATGGCGAAAGTGGTCTGGATAATGCCCTGACCGGGATTTATGATCTGATTATTCTGGATATTATGCTGCCCCGTAAAGACGGCCTGGCGGTTTTACAGGAGCTGCGCAAGGCTAAAATTGAAACTCCGGTGCTGATGCTGACGGCCCGAGCCGAGCTGAACGATAAAATTGCCGGATTGGATCGGGGGGCGGATGACTATCTCACCAAGCCCTTTCAAACCGGGGAACTGCTGGCCCGAATCCGGGCGGTGACCCGACGCAAAGGTGAGGTGGTGACGAATGATCCGGGCTGGGGCGATCTGACCTTACGACAAAAAACCCGGGAGCTTTGCTGTGGCAATACGACGGTAAAACTGGGTTTGAAGGAATTTTTGCTGTTGGAAACCCTGATGATCCATTCCCGCCAGATCATTTCCAAGGAACAGTTGATTGAAAAGGTTTGGGGCTTTGACAGCGAAGCTGAGTATAATAATGTGGAGGTCTATATTTCGTTTCTGCGAAAAAAGATCAGTTTTGTGGGATCTCAGGTCCAGATTAAGGTTAACCGGGGGATCGGTTATTATCTGGAGTTGTCGGTACAAGGGTAAGCATGATGATCAGAAACCTGAAACGCCGCTTTGTGGCAACGATTATGATTATCCTATCGCTGGTTTTTGCCCTGATTCTTGGTTCCATCAACTATTTCAACTACCAGTCCAGTGAACGTCAGAGTATTTCTCTGTTATCAGTGCTGGCCGACAATGATGGGGTGATTCCTCCGGCTACTCCGGGAACTCCAGGGGCGGCTAATCCCCTGCCACCAGATATTTTTGAGCGGGAAAAAACCTACTCGGTTAAGGTTAATGCAGCGACTAACCTCTTCACCATCAATGGCAGCAGCGATACCAGCCAGGTATCTCAGGAGGTTCTGGATCTGGCAAATCAGATGCTCGCAAAAAACAAAGTTTCCGGCGCCCTTAACGGTTACCGCTATCTGGTTGTTGACAAACCCTATGGACAACTGCTGGTTTTTGTCGATCAACGGATTTCCAATGCGATGGCGGATCGGCTGCTAACCACCTCCCTGATCATTGGCAGCATCACCCTGCTGGTGCTTTTCTTTGTCTCGCTTTTTCTGGCCAACCTGATGGTTAAACCCGTGGCCGACGCCTTTGAAAAACAGAAGCGGTTTATTTCGGATGCCAGTCATGAACTCAAAACACCCCTCTCCGTTATCAGCGTCAACGCCGATGTTTTAGCCGGAGACATCGGAACAAATCGACATCTTGGCTATATCCAATCTGAAACCGACCGGATGAATACCCTGGTCAATGACCTGCTAACACTGGCCCGGCTGGACGCCGACAAAACGCACGGGGTTACCTCAACCTTTGATTTGAGCCAAGCCATAAAAAGCATTGCCTTAAGTTTCGAGAGCATTGCCTTTGAGGCGCATAAAAACTATGCCCTCGAAATTGAAGACGGGATCACCTATCAGGGTGATGCCAATCAGATCAAGCAGGTTGCCGCCATCCTGATTGACAATGCCATTAAACATACCAATGATGATGGGCAAATTGAGCTCACTCTTAAGCGCATTGGTGATAAAATCCATCTTGAGGTATTTAATACCGGTGCCGGAATTCCTTACGATCAGCGGGATAAGATTTTTGAGCGCTTCTACCGCTACGATGAATCCCGTTCCAAGGCTACCGGCGGCTATGGCCTGGGGCTGGCCATTGCCAAAGCGATTGTTTGCGAGCATCAGGGCAAAATTAAAGTAAGCAGCGAGGTCGGTCGTTGGGCCCGGTTTAGTGTGATCCTCTAAACTGCTGCAGCCCCAAAAACAGCACCTGAAAAAAGCCATCCGGATCTTTTGGTCCAGATGGCTTGCTGCGGTTCTGTTGACATGCTACTAGCTGGGAAGATTTCTGATCATGTTGACAAATTCCCGCTTGATTTCCGGGTCAAAATGCCCTTCCAATTGCTCCAGCTGGTTCAGGGGATTTTGCTCTGCTCCCAGGGCCTCACCTTCCTGCGCCGAGGTCAGGCGATCATAATAACTGGCCACTGCAACAACCCGTGCAATAAAAGGAATTTCTTCACCCTTTAAACCCTTGGGATAGCCAGACCCATCCCATCGTTCGTGATGATGCAGCACCGCATCGGCCAACGACATGGTATCATCAAAGGCATTGAGAATCCGATATCCCATAATCGGATGCTTCCTGATCTCAGTCAATTCTGCCTCGGTAAATTCACTCCGCTCTTGCAGACAATCTTTATGCAAAACAATCTTGCCGATATCATGAAAATAACCGGCCAGTTTCAGCCGTCTGATTTTAACATGGGGGAGTTCCATTGACACTCCCAGATCATGACACCATTGACTAACCCGCTGGGCATGTTCCTCTTCCTGGGGACAATCACTTTGCAGGCTGGTGACGATGGAATCCAGGGTTGAGCTCTTAAAATCATCCCGTTCCAGCACCTTGATGGCATACATTCGTTCTTCAGCGAATTCCAGGCATTCCATAATACTCTGGTTCATCGCTGTTTTAGCCGCACAGCCCAGTGAAATATTTCCCCGGATGAGCTTGACGCTATCCTGGGCAAATTCGGTTTTAATCCGCTTTTTAATCTGTTTCGCCTGCTCAATGGTGGTTTTTGGCAGCAGAATCACAAATTCATCGCCCCCCCAGCGGGCAATGATGTCATCAGACCGACAGACCCGACGCATCACTTCGGCTATTTTTTTCAGAAAAATATCTCCGTGAGCATGGCCGAAAATATCATTGGTCAGCTTTAAGCCGTTGACATCCCCCATGATAATCGAAATCGGCAAATTTCTTTCGGTATCCAATCGTAATAACTCCGCTTCCAGAAAACGACGATTATAAAGCCCGGTCAGAGCATCGTGAAAACTCAAGTATTCAATCTCTTTACGTTGCTCCTTTTTCTCGGAAACATCCCGAAAAACAAGCACAATCCCCACCGTTTCACCCTTTTCATTTTTAATCGGCGCCGCACTGTCTTCCAGGTGAAAAACCGATCCATCCTTGGCTGTTAAAACGGCATGATTTTTAAGTTCCTGGGTCTGGTCAGTCGCCATCGCCGCAATGATGGTATCTGCAATTTCCTGATGGCTATCTTCATGGGATAAAACAAAAACCTCCCGATAATGCCGCCCTTTTGCATCTTCATTGGTCCAACCGGTCAGTTGCTGGGCCACCTTATTGAGCATTTCGATCTTACCCTGGGGATCCACCACCATTACCCCATCGCCAATGGAAATCAGGGTCTGGAAATATTTACTGCGTTCGGCAAACAATTTATTCTGAATATTCCGCCGCTCCACATTCGTTAAGACCCCGTTCATTAATACGGTTATTTCATACACATCATTATCGCCATATTCGTCAACTTTACCGGCGAAGCCCACCACCGCTGTGATTTTTTCATCAATAAAAATGGGAACGGCGATAAAATTGCCGGTAATCGTCGATCCCCCGGGAAGTCCCCATTCTGATGCTAAGTTGTCGACTTGGTTATTTATGATGACTGGCTTGCGCTGCCGTACCGCATCCCCCCACAGCCCGACTTCCTCCAGTTGGTAGCTCTGCTTTGGACGCGTCATATCCGCCCCTTTAATCAGGCCTTTAGACCAGGCTTTGAGAGTAAATTGCCGTTTCTTTTCATCATAAAAACAGATAAAGCCGCTGTTGCTATCAGTCAGTTTCAGGGCTTCGTGCAAAACATAGTCCAGCTGCTTTTGATCATTCCTGAACTTCTTGCTTAAAACGTTCACCAGAATTTTGTTGCGAAAGAGTACCCGCTCCTGTTTTTTTATCAATTTTTCTTCATCGGTGATTTCTCGAATAAAAGCGCCGACCCCAATCCGGTTATTTTTTAATTCGACCGGAAATTTTTTTATTTTATAAATCCGGTTTTTATATTTTTCCTCATATTCAGTCGCTTCTCGAGTCGTGATAACCTGCTGATCCGTTTCAATAATTGACGGGCCTAAAGCTTCGACATCCTGAATTGGATCGGCCTGAGCAATAATTTCCGGTATCGATTTCTGATAATGGGGCTCCGCAGCCTGATTAATAAAGACGTAGTTCAATTGTTCATCCTTCAAATAGATGACCGTTTCATGACCGTTCATGAAGGTTTCACAAATATTCTTAATGCTTTTTGTCTCCGTCTTGGTATTCTTCAATTTTTTATTCGTTCGAACTAATAATAGCAATAGAATTCCGACTGCAATCACAAGTCCAACAATCAATAGACTATCTGCCGCTGCTGGTTCCATCCTTTTATCTCCTCATCCAACCTTTTCCACTCATGTTAGACTCTTATATAAAGCATCAAAATCTTATTTTTCCACTTGTAAAGGTTTTCTTCTTACTCTTGATTTCATTATTATATAACAAAATTAAATTAATTCCTATTTTTTTATCAAAAAAAACACTATTTTTATTTAATATTGTTATTAACCACACTATTTCAAATTCAATCAAATACTCACGGGGTTTATTCAATTGTTTCCAGAATTTCCTCAATTTTTCGTCTCGTTTTCGGACGATGATCCCGGTTTTTATAACCAAAGGCAATCATGCAGGATAATCCAAAGTGGACGGGATCAAGTATTTTCTCCTGCACCAGCACAGCTTCGACCTTTGCGGTATTAAATCCTTCCATTGGGGTGGAATCCACGCCCAGCATGGCGGCAGCCGTCAGCATATTAGCCAGCGGAATATAGGTTTGTTTGCAGGCCCAGTCAAAAAAAGCCCGGTCATTTCCAGCGATTTTCAGATCGTCTTCCTGAAAGCTCTTCAATTTATTTTTCCGGGCGGCTCGCAAGTCGTCAGTGAAATGCTGGATATCGTTCATAATGTACTCCACATAGTCAGAATCCGGCTTTAAATCAACTGGTTTTCTGGCCAAAATCAGGACAAAATGACTGGCACCATCGAGACTGACTTCTGCGCCCCAGGCGAAGGGTTTTATTTTTTCGCGAAGCTCCCGGTTATTGAGCAGCACAAATTTCCAGGGTTCCAGCCCCATCGAGCTGGGTGAGAGCCGGGCCGCCTCCATGATCACAGCAAAATCTTCATCGCTGACCTTTTTATTGGCATCATAACCTTTGCAGGTGTAGCGATTGTTAAATATATTCAGAATCAGGTTTCGAGTTTCTTCTTTTTTCATCTTGATGGCCTCCCATATTTTTTATTATCTTTTAGTATATTCCCTTTGAAAAATCACTCAAACATGACATGTTATTATTTTTTTCTTTTCGCCCTCATTTATCCCCATCAAATCATTGTTTATTTTTACTTGATCAGGGTAAATTAATTGGAGAACACCGAATTATTTGAATCGAATTTGAAAGAAGGGGATCTGCATGAATGTAATTGAAATCAATCAACTGACAAAATATTATGGAAAACATCGAGGCATTGAAAACGTATCCTTTTCTGTGGAAGAAGGCGAGATCTTTGGTTTTATCGGTCCCAATGGCGCCGGTAAATCCACCACCATCCGGGCGCTGTTGTCGCTGATCCATCCCACCAGTGGCTCAGCCACCATTTTTGGGAAAGACTGCATTAAATACGGCAGCGAAATTCGCCGGGATATTGGCTACCTGCCTTCGGAAGTCTTTTATTACGAACACATGAAGGTCAAGGAGGTACTCAATTATTCGGCCAGCTTCTATGATAATGTCGATACTAGCCGGATTGAGACCCTGGCGGAGGTTATGAATCTTGACTTAAATAAGCGCATTGATGACCTCTCCTATGGCAATAAAAAGAAAGTCGGCATTATTCAGGGCCTGCTCCATGAACCCCGACTGATCATTCTTGACGAACCAACGGGCGGTCTGGATCCCCTGATGCAGCAAACGTTTTTTGAACTGATCCGGGCGGAAAACAAAAAAGGTGCCACCGTTTTATTTTCTTCGCACATTCTTTCTGAAGTACAAAAGCTGTGTGGCCGGGTGGCCATCATTAAAGACGGCACCATTGTTCGGGTTGAAAATATCCGGGATATGCAAAAACACAATTATAAAAAATTCACCCTGGACTACAAAGGCGTGATGGATGTTCAACACTTTAATCTGGAAGGGGTCACGAATTTAACGGTCAATGAAAACAGCCTGCATTTTTTATTTAAGGGTGATATCAATCGGATGGTTGAGCGCCTGCAGGGCCAGTATCTTTTAAATCTGCTCGTTGAAGAACCTTCGCTTGAGGAAATTTTTATGCATTATTACCAAAAGGAGGAAAAGGAGGCCCAACCATGAACATTTTAATACAGGAACTGCGAATGGGCCGAAAAACCCTGATTATCTGGTGCATCTCACTAATTGGGGTATTAAGCCTCTTTATGTTGCTCTATCCTTCCATTGCCAGTCAACTGGAGGACTTCCAAAGGGTCTTTGAAAGCTTCCCGATTGAATTCCAACAGGCTTTCGGGGTGGCTGATCTGGAGCTTGCCAGTATTTTAAGCTTTTATCAATTTGCCCTGATGTACGTTTTGCTGGCAGGGGCCATCCAAGCCATGAATATGGGGGTTTCGATCCTCTCCGCCGAAGTCCGGGAAAAAACTGGCGATTTTCTGTTTGTCAAACCGGTCAGTCGTAACCGGGTCGTCGCCATGAAAATCCTGGCGGTGCTGGTTCAAATTCTGATTACCAATGCTGTTGTTTTTACAGCTTCCCTGCTCATGGTTACCCTGCTCAGTGACACCGCCTACAACCTTAAGCTGTTTACCCTGTTTACCCTGAGCCTACTCTTTATCCAGATTTTCTTTGCCAGCCTGGGTCTGTTTGTGTCGGTTTTTTTAAGACGGATCCGCACCGTTCTACCCATCAGTATGGGGGTTGTCTTTATTTTTTATATTATTCATCTGCTCAATGAAACCTTAAACGATGACAAACTGGGGCTGGTCTCCCCCTTTGATTATTTCAATTTGACTGAAATCTCCATGAATATGAATTACGATTCATTGTACCTGCTGTTATGGTTTGTTTTAGTCGGCCTCTTTACTTTTCTGACCTTCAAACTGTTTGCCCGAAAAGATCTGCCGTCGATCTAGCCTAAAAGGAGGCGTTATCCATGAATGTATTTAAAAAAGAAATGAAAGCCAATATTAAATCGCTGATCATCTGGTGTTGTGCCCAGGTTTTCATTATCTTTGCCGGAATGATGAAGTACCAGGGTTTTGCCGATTCCCAAGTGGACGTCAACGCCCTGTTTGCGGCCTTTCCCGAAGAAATCATGGTCGTTTTTGGGATCGGCTCGGTGGATATTACCAAAGTCGCCGGTTTTTATTCGGTGTTCTTTCTCTACTTTATGCTACTGGCCGCTGTTCATGCGGTAATGTTCGGGGCGGTGGCGGTGTCCAAGGAAGAACGGGATCACTGTGCTGATTTTGTCTATACCAAACCGGTTCGTCGGTTTCAGGTGATCTGGCCCAAGTTGTTGGCCGGGCTCATCAATATTCTAATTTTTAATATTGTTACTTTTTGTGCTTCCGTATTTTTCATTGCCCAGCACAACGATGGCAACGGCCTGATCGACAAAGTATCCCTGACAATGCTGGCACTCTTTATCCTGCAACTGTTCTTTTTGGCGCTGGGATCTATGTTTGGTGCCGTTTTAAAAAACACCAAGCGGGCGACTGCCGCTGCCTCCGGGCTGGTGATGGGGTTTTTCATCTTATCGGTGGCAGTGGATTTATATGACAAGCTGGACTTTCTTGCAATCTTCACTCCCTTTAAGTATTTTGAAGGCGCCACCCTGATGATTAATGATCAGCTATCCTTCAATTCCGCTGCCATTTTACTGGTTGTCTCGCTGGTCTTTTTCGTTTTGACCTTTGTGGCCTTTAACCGCCGGGATTTAAGTACCTAGGTTCTGGTGATCATTCCCAATACAACAAAAGCATCCAAACAGTTTGTCTGGATGCTTTTGTTGTCGATAAAATACCGTACCGACCAATTGTTAATCTGTTGTTCGCCGCGGAATCGGACAGGCGATGCCGTGTCCGCTCCGATGCGTACAACATGATGTAACAATTGTCGGTACTGGGTTATCTTTTTTGATAGTCTGAAGTATCCAAAAAGCGTTGGATGCTTTTTGAATGGCTTTATTCGGCTTAGTAACCGCTGACGGCTTCGCCTTTTAATAGTTTAACAGCGGAGCTGGTGCCGATGCGGGCACAGCCTTCGTTGATAAAGGCGATCAGATCATCCACGGATTTTACCCCGCCGGCGGCCTTCATCTTTACGTCTGGGCCGATGTTGGCTTTAAATAAACGGATGTCTGTGATGGTTGCCCCGGCGGTTCCAAACCCAGTGGAGGTTTTGATGTAGTCGGCTTTGGCATTGGTCACCAGCTCACAGACCTTGACCTTCTCAGCCTCAGTCAGAAAACAGGTTTCGACAATCACCTTGAGGATCTTGTCACCGATGGCCTGTTTAATTTCGGAAATTTCATTTTGGACCAGGTCATAGTCTTTGTTTTTCAGGGCGGTGATATTAATGACCATATCGATTTCTGAGGCACCGTTTTTAACCGCATCAACTGCTTCAAAAACCTTAACGGCCGTGGTATTGTAACCGAGCGGAAAACCGATCACGGTGCAGATATTCAACTGCTCGCCATAGGTTTCTTTGATCTTTTTAACATAAGACGGCGGGATGCATACCGATGCCGTTTGATAGGTGATGGCATCGTCACAGATCACCTTAATCTCTTCCCAAGTTGCAAATTGTTTTAACAGGGTGTGGTCAATGTGGCTTAAAATTTCCTTGTTTGTCATATTCATTCTCCTAATTTTCGTAACTCAATGGTGTCTTATTTGGCCATGGTGTCTTTGAGGTTTTCATAGATTTCGGTATAGGTGTCAAAGACGCCCTGATAGGTTGTGTAGAGGTCTTTGTTGGGTTGGACCGAATAGGCTTCTTTGACCATGCCGGTAGTTGCGGCATCAAAGGATTCGTAAGCACCGGAACCAACTGCTGCGACAATGGCACAACCCAGCACACTGGCGCTGGCGTCTTCAGTAACCACAATGGGCTTGCCGGTAACATCGGCGATGATCTGCATCCAGGTGGCGTCTTTGGTGACCCCGCCACAGCCGACAATGATGTTGATGGGACAGCCCTGCGCTTCAAAGTTGTCAATGATATTCTTGGTGCCCAGCGCTACCGATTCCAGCAGGGCCCGGTAAATATGAGCTTTGGTATGGCTCAGGGTTAAGCCGTAGATCACCCCTTTGGCATTGGCATCTTTGTAAGGGGTCCGATTGCCCTGAAAGAAATCAAGGGCTACCAGGCCTTCGGAGCCAGCCGGGATTTTGGCTACCAGTTCGTTCATATAGGCATAGGGGTTTTCGTGAGCGCTCATCTCAAATTCCCGCATAAACCATTTGATGATTGAGCCGGCCGAAATCTGACCGCCTTCCAGTAACCACTGGTCAGGTACGATGGCGTTGTTGTAAGGGCCCCAGATCCCGTTGAGATTCAGTTTCTTTTCCGAGAAGGCCAGCTGGACAAAGCTGGTTCCCATGATCATCGCCAGTTTACCTTCTTTAGCTACGCCTAAACCAAGCATTCCGATATGAGCGTCGATCCCGCCCTGAACCACCTTCATGTCCGGGTTGATATCGTACTGATCGGCAAAGGAACGGTTGATGGTACCGACTAATTCACCCACATGCTTAACATCCAGCACCAGTTTTTCAGCATAATCTTCCAGTCCTACCTGTTTGAAGAATTCGCCATTCCAGCCGCCTTCACACTCAATATAATTCCATTTACAGGTTGAGTTACAGATCGAGGTCGCATAGACGCCGCACAGCTGATAGTTCATCCAGTCCAGCTGTTCAATGATTTTATGGCTTTTTGCATAGATATCTTTTTGATTGTTTTTGATCCACAGAACCTTGGGGATCATCCATTCCACTGAGTCTTCGCCGCCAGAGTATGCTAAAACCGGGTGTTTGGTCGCATTGATAACGTTCATTTCTTTTTTGGCCCGGGTATCCATCCACATAATTGCATCAGTTAACGGGTTGCCTTGTTGATCCACCGGAATAACCGTTGATGAAGTGGAGCAGACACTGACCGCCTGAATCTGGTGGCGGATTTCTTTTGACAGCGACGACATTACGTTTTTAACCGCTTCATTAAAACAGCGCCACCAGTCCCCCGGTTTCTGTTCGGCCCAACCAGCTTGTGGATAAAAAGTTTCATAAACCTGTTCATCACCGGCAATAACTGTTCCTTTTTTATCCGTCACAACAACTCTGACACTCTGTGTTCCAGTGTCAACACCCATAAAATACGTTTCAGTGTTCATTTAATTTTCCCCCCATGGATAAAACATTATTTTATTGTAGAAATAGCCACCTTTGGCTATTTCAGAAAAAACCTTGGGCACTTCATCAAGCGGTAAACGGTGGCTGATAATGTCTCTGGCTGTCATACCTTTTTCGGCAAACATTTTTAAGGATTCGGTCCAGTCTTCACCGGGATAGGGTTTGGTAAACGAATTCCAGGAACCGATCAGACTCAACTGGTTTCGCATTAAGGTATCCAGTTCTTTTTCACTAAGATCCAGACCTTTGTGGGAAATCCCCAGATAAACCACCCGGCCCATTTTGCTGGCCATCAGAATACATTGTTTTTGGGCTGTCGGTACCCCGGAAAAATCAATGACGATGTTGGCGCCTTTTCCCTTGGTAGCTGTCATGACTGCGGCCACCGCATCTTCTTTTAATGAGTTGATGGTGACATCGGCACCGACCTTTTTTGCGATTTCCAGTTTTTCATCCCAGACATCCATCGCAATCACCTGGGATGCCCCCGCCAATTTGGCATATTGGGCGGCAAACAAGCCGATCGGTCCAGTCCCTACCACACAAACCGAATCACCCGGCACAAAATTGGCCCGGGCCAAACCGTGATAAGCGTTGGCGCACGGATCAAGGGTGGCGGCATCTTCATAGGAAACATTCTCCGGTACTTTCAGCAGGTTGCCTTCTTTCACCGCCACATACTCAGCCAGAGCGCCGTTGCGGCGGGAACCATAATAGTCGTAATGTTCGCAGAGAGAGTAAATACCTTTTTGGCACCATTCGCATTCAAAACAGGGAATCAGTGGCGGTACCACCACCCGATCGCCGATCTTGAAGCTTTTGACATCCGCCCCCAGCTCAGTGATTTCACCGGAAAATTCATGCCCGATAATAATCGGCGAAACATGGGCGCCATAGGTCAGAGCCCGGGGAATATCAGATCCGCACAGACCAACCGCCCGAACCTTGACCATCACTTCATCGGGCTGGACAATTGGTAATGGAACCTCTTCCACCCGCAAATCGCCGGGTTTATACATAGATACAGCTTTCATTATTTCCTCCTTAATGTAACCTTTGGTGTGAATTGAAAATGGCTGAATTTGATTGATGTAACCCTTTTCTTATTGCCTAAAAAAATATCGGCAGCTTGTTCTGACTGCTGATAAAAAACGCCGGTCCGTTTGAAATTTACTGTTGATTACTTATGACCGTTGAATTTGAACTCATTCTACCACCATAAACCAACGCTGTCAATACTCTTTGCGTCAATTATTAACTTTATTAAGCTTCCGGCAATTGTCAAACCACCTTTTTTGACGTATAATGATCTTAGAAAATAGATCGGAGGCCATTTCATTGACTTCATTGCTAACTGAAATACGCACCAAGTACAACTTGTTCTCAAGCACCCAAAAGGTGATTGCCAATTACATCTTAGACCATCCCGATACGGTGTCGCTGCTGTCGATTACCGAACTGGCGAAGAAATGTCATACCAGTGAAACCACGGTGATGCGGCTGTTAAAAAAACTGGACTACAGTTCCTACCAGATTTTTCGGATTAATCTGGCCAAGGAGTTTTCGGACACCCCCTCAGAAAGCATTATTGAGGAGATTCTCGGGGATGATGACATCAATACCATTAAGAAAAAGGTCATCGGTCATACCATCACTGCCATCAATGATCTGGAACATTCCCTAAAGGATGCGGTCATTGAAGCCGCCCTGAACATCCTGCTGGCCGCTAAACGGGTGCTGTTTTTCGGCGTCGGCGCCTCGGCCTCCATTGCCATGGATGCCATGCATAAGTTCGGAAAAATCGGTCTCAATGTCTGCAGTTATCCGGACCCCCATTTTATGAATATTATTGCCTCCCATGCCAGCGCCGATGACGTCTTGTTTGCCGTTTCCCATACCGGTGAAAGCCTGGAAGTGTTAAGCACCGTTGCCATTGCCAAAAAGAATCAGGCTAAGATCATTGCCCTGTCCAGTTTCGAAAATTCAACCCTGGCGCAACAGGCGGATATCTTTTTATCCAGCTCCACCAACGACAAAAAATATCATTCCGAAGCCATGGCCTCCCGCATTGTCCAACTGACCATCATCGACATTCTCTACCTGAGTGCCTTTATGCGAAACGAAGCGGTCTTTTTCGAGGCCCTCTCCGCGTCCCGGGATGCCGTCGGTTTGAATAAAACCTGAGCTTTGAATCACTTGTAAAAACGAGAAAAGGAGACTTATCATGAGTGTAATTACCTTTGTAGGGGCCGGCCAGATGGCTTCGGCCCTGGCCTTTCCGGCCACGGAAAACGGCCATGAAGTCCGCCTGGTGGGAACTCACCTGGATCGGGACATTATTGATTCTGCCGAATTAACCGGCTTTCATCCAACCTTGAAGCGCCAGCTGCCCAAAGAGGGGATCAAGTATTATCAGCTTGAAGATGTCGAGCTGGCGCTGGATGGCACCAATGCCGTGCTGTGCGGCGTCAGCAGCTTTGGAGTGGACTGGTTCTGTGAAAAGATCCTGCCGCTGATCCCCGATGCGGTTCCGGTGCTGTCAGTCACCAAAGGCATGATCGATCAAGAAGACGGGACGATGATAACCTACCCGGATTACTTTATCAGTAAACTGCCATCGGGAAAAAAGCTCTCCATTAATGCCATCGGCGGCCCCTGCACCAGTTATGAACTGGCCGACAAGGATCACTCGGCCGTGGCTTTTTGCGGCACCGATATGGAAATTCTGCGGCGCTTTAAAAAACTGTTTGCCACCGACTATTATCACATCAGTCTTTCCACCGACGTGGTCGGCGTTGAATGTGCGGTCGCTCTGAAAAACGCCTACGCCCTGGGGGTTTCCCTGGCGGTCGGCCTGGCCCTTGGTCCCGACGGCACGGGCAGCGAACATTATAATTCCCAGGCTGCCCTCTTCGGCCAGAGCGTCAAAGAAATGACACAGCTGCTGACCCTTGTCGGCGGCTGTGACGAAAATATTATCTATGGTGCTGGCGATCTTTACGTCACTATTTTTGGCGGACGCACCCGAAAAATCGGCACCCTGCTGGGTCGGGGCTGGTCTTTTGAAAAAGCCATGACCGAACTCGAAGGCGTAACCCTGGAATCCATCGTCATCGCAACCTGCACCGCCCGCTGCGTAAGACGCCTGGCCGAACGGGGCGTGGTTAAGTTAAAAGACTTCCCTCTGCTGATACACGTCGACGATATCATCAACAACGGCGTATCCGTGGCGATCCCCTGGGCCGCTTTTGAGACTGAGAAATATTAATCAGCAATTTTTCGATGCGTCTGATTTCTTAAATAAATATTTTACTTCCCGGCAGATCCCCAAAAGATGGTGTGGATCTGCCGGTTTTATGCTAAAATGATTAAAAGAAATCGAGGTAAGAAATGGAAATTTTTTCAACACTTGACACCTTGCAGAGCTTTCTTTTACAATTTGGCATCTGGACCCCGTTGGCGTTTTTTTTGTTGCAACTGCTCCAGATTATTATTGCCCCCATTCCTGGTGGAACCGTGGGTTTAGTCGGCGGCGCCCTGTTTGGCACCATCGGCGGTTTTTTAATCAGTGCTGCTGGCACCCTGATCGGCTCAATTATCGTTTTTGTTTTGGCCAAACGCTTTGGTCGACCCTTTGTGCTGCGCTTTGTCAGCCCGGAACTCGTTGAAAAATACGATCATATTAAAGAATCCCGGCTCAATACGGTTCTTTTTCTGATTTTTCTGTTTCCACTGTTTCCTGATGACATGCTGTGTTTTATCGCCGGTCTTTCGCCGATGCCGGTAAAAACCTTTGTCCTGATTATTATGTTGGCCCGAACTCCCAGTGTCTTTATCAATACCATGATCGGTGCTGGTATTATGGATGACAACCCCACCCAGTTTATCATAGCGGTATCTATTTATGCGGTATTGATTGCGGTTCTTTATTTTAACCGAAAGCGCCTGGATGCTTTTATTGATCACAGTAAAAACAGGGTAGCCGAACTTCCCTCACCGCCAAGTCTTGACAAGGAGTTATAAATGACCGAGAAAACAAAAAAAGAACTGAATCGTTTGTATATGAGTGAACTGCTCACCGCCCTGGTCTGCGGTATGCTGATGTATCTGCTCACCGACTCCACCGGTCAGCCCCTGGATCTGCGTCTGCTGATACCCGGTGGGGTACTGATTTTTATCATCCTCCAAAGCGCCGGTTATTGGTATTATCGCTATCAGCTACTGGAGGACCCCCGCAATCCGATGGACTGGGTAATGCCGGTTTTTTCGATGCTGAAAAAGTTGGATCTGGCTTTATTCGCGCTATACCCCCTGTATTTGCTTTATCTGCTAATTTTTCAGCCGGATGCTTTTTTTATGACAATGAATATTTTTGGCCTGATCCTTTATGCTTTTTCGATGATCGAATACTATAACTACTATTATTTCAGTGTCCAGATCGGAACAATTAAAAAGAAAGTCCCCTCTGAACTCAGTCTGGAACTTTCACACTATGAAAAGACAAAATTAATTTAACGAAGGGTAACGGTTTCCACCTGGTCTAAACCGTGGTTTATTAACACATGACTTATTTTGTTTCTCTTTTACACACCATTAATCCACTTTTTTTTGCACTTTTAGCGGTCCTGGCATTGCTTCTCTGGAAAGCCATCTATACCTTCAAAACCTACCCGGACGACCCGGAGCTACGCCGCAATGCGATTAAGGAAATGTCAGTCGGCGGCCTTGTACTGGTCTTAATTCTGGGTATCTTTGTGGTCGTTCCCCTGGTCGCCGGAATTACCGTTAAAGACGATGAATTATCGTTGCGACTGCCCACGGGCTTCACCTTTGAGACCTACCCTGAAGCCGATATCCTCTCGGCCAAGATAGTCAGCCTCGATCAGAGTGAGTATGCCATTGTGTCCAAAGTGGTTGGCACCGAAACCCGGGCTTACCGGGAAGGGATCTTCCTGCTCCAGAACGGCACCGAAGCAGCCGTCTTTTTAAACGGCAATACGGCCATCCTGGTGGAAACCCCCAACCGGATCCTGTTGTTAGGACCTGATCGATTCGATGATTTTGTGAAAAACTTCAGTGAAAAACTGATTCCTGTACAGCCGTGATAAAAGTATTAATCTAAAAAAAGCGTGCCTCTTCATCGATGGCACGCTTTTTTTGCTCTTTTGACTATTTGGGATCTTCAACGATCTTGGCGACCCGGCCCACTTGTCCGTCAGTGAGCATCACCTTGATGCCGTGGGGATGAGTGGGGCTTTTGGTCAGCAGTTTGGCTACCCGACCCGGGGTCAGCTTACCGCTGCGCTGATCAGCCTTTAAAATAACCTCCACTGAGGCCCCGACCTTAACGTCACTTCTTTTTTGTCCATTCATTGCTTTTCCTTTCGGGCTTCTTCCAGGGCAATGGCCAGCTGATCCATGCAGGAGGTAGGCTTTTTTCCACAGGTTTGACCGCGAAACATGGCGATAATCTCATCGGCCGGTTTTCCTTCAAGCAGTTTAACCAATGCTTTTAAATTCCCGTCGCAGCCACCTTCAAAGGCCAGATTAGTGACCAAGCCATCGCTTAGATCAAATTGTAGGTTACGAATGCAAACGCCCTGGGGCTTATACGTTTCTGTCATTTTTTCCTCTTTCTACTTTAGTACATTTTCCAGTCTACTTTTCATTTGTTTGGCATAATCCTCAATTGGATGGACATATTCTTCGTTCATAAACCGCGAATGAATAATAAAATCGGCTGTCGCCAGATTATTGGCCACCGGAATATCATAAACTGTGGCAATTCTCAGCAGCGCCTTGATATCGGGGTCGTGGGGCTGGGCTTCCATGGGATCCCAGATAAAGATCAGCATATCAATCTTGCCATCGACAATCCGGGCCCCGATCTGCTGATCACCACCTAATGGGCCACTCTGAAAAATTTGTACCGGTAAGCCGGTTCGTTCCTGAATCAGTCGGCCGGTAGTGCCAGTGCCGCATAAAAAATGGCTCTGTAATATTTCTTTGTTCCGGACGGCCCAATCCAATAACTCGGCTTTTTTTCCATCATGAGCAATTAAGGCAATTTTCTTGGTTCTTTCAATCGTAACATCAATATATTCCGTTTCCATTTTTTTCCTCATCTACTTTCTTTGTTCATTGTTTACCACAGCTTATTTTCTGACTTCATAATCCAACAGCTTGACATCTTTAGATAAGAATTCTGATTTTACCTTTTCTTCCTTAACGTAGTCCGTGCTCAGGTATTTTTTATTATCATCGGCAAAAACGGTGACCACCACTGCATGGGGGTCTTCCATGAGATCTTGGGCAATAATGGCAGCAATAAAGTTGGCCCCGGATGAAATCCCCACTCCCAGTCCCAATTCTTTGGAGAGCTTCTGAGCCATAATGATGGCATCCCCATCATCCACCGCAATAATATCATCCAGTTCTTCCAATTTGATCAGATCCGGAACAAATTCGTCTGAAATACCCTGGATCCGGTGTTTTCCTACCTTGTATCCCGTCGACAGTGTTGGTGAACTGACTGGTTCCATCGGATGGACCTTAATCCCCGGATTTTTTTCTTTGAAATACCGGCCTAAACCCATAACCGTTCCCCCGGTTCCGACCCCTGCTACCAGAGCCTGAGGCATGACGCCAAAAGCCGCCAGTTGGCATTCAATTTCCGGAGCGGTGCGCAGATACTGTGCCTGAGTATTTTCTTCATTGGAAAATTGGCAGGGTAAAAAGGCATTGCCTTCGGCCGCCAGCGCCCCGCATTGGGCAATGCTCCCTAAAAAGCCGCCCTCTTCTTTGGACACCAGCCGAACTTCTCCGCCATAACTGCGGATCAGGTTTTTTCGTTCATCACTCATCCAGTCCGGCATGTAGATCACAACCGGATGTCCCAGACAGGTGCCGACGGCCGTAAAAGCGATTCCGGTATTTCCACTGGTGGCTTCGATAATCGTTTCCCCTTCATGGATCTCGCCCTTTTCATACGCTTTTTTTAGAATATGCAAAGCCACCCGATCTTTGATACTGCCGGTGAGATTATAATGCTCTGCTTTGGCATAAACACTGCGGGATACCCCCTTATATAAAAAATTGATCTTTAACAAGGGGGTATTCCCGATGAGTTTTTCCAGTTCTCCAAATTTTTCTTGGTTATTCATTTACCTTATCCTTTGTTGTATTTAGTTTATGTCCCCAATGACCCAAATCAAATAAAATTGGTGTCAAACTGAGGCCGCCATCCGTCAATGAGTACTCGACCTTTGGGGGGACCTCATGATAGGATTCCCGATGGACGATTCCGCATTCCTCCAGTTCCTTTAGTGAACTGGTCAGCATCATGCTGGTAATCCCGACGATTTCTCTTTTTAGTTCATTAAACCGCATCGTTTGACCGCCCAAGGTACAGATAATTGGGAGTTTCCATTTACCGTCAATCATTTTGAGGGCCTGTTTAATACTGCACTCCGGTTTCACACACGGATGATTCTGCTCCGAATCGACCTGATTGATCGGGCATGTTTCGCCATTTATACAATGGTTGTCTTTCATTTTTCTCTCCAACACTCAGAAATATAGTTCTAAGTCATAATTTACTGCCTACTTGTTTTTTATTCTGGCATTGTTATAATCATACTAAAATAAACCAAATAAATCAATGTTTATCAGGAGGTAAAGATGAACGAAGTAATTGAATTTCTAACTGACTGTGGTGTTTTCTTTCTCGCTACCGTTGAAGGCGACCAACCCAAGGTTCGTCCCTATGGATTTGTGATGGTAAACTCTGTCTCTGCACCAATAATAAAAAACCCAGCTATGCTCAAATGAAGGCAAATCCGGCAGTGGAAATTTCGGCCTCAAAAGAGGGCAAGTGGATCCGCCTTAAAGGCAATGCCGTTTTCTGTACAACACCTGAATCTCAGGCCAAGGCTCTGGAAGCAATGCCTGGACTGGCTGGCATGTATGCCGTTGGCGATGGCTTATTTGAAATCTTTGCCATCGAAAACGGGGTAGCGGATTTCTGTTCCATGGCTGGCGAAAACCACCAAGTTATTTTATAGTCTACCCGATCATCAATTTATAAACGGCTCTATCTAAGCAGTCTGACCTTCAACTCAGACTGTTTTTTTATGCTGGCAGGACGGATTCTGCTATGCAAGTTTAAACAACCGTGCTAAAATAAAAAGCATCAATCCCCTAACTGCCCCCCCACGATACTGAATCTAATTACCTTTTTATCAGTAACAACGATTTAAAACCCAGGAGGTTAATGAATGATTGTCGGTTTAACCAAAAATCAGCAGATTCCTACGGCAAAAATGAATCGCAATAGCGGTCGGGCCATTCGGGAAAGAATTCCATTTTCTGCCCAATCCGTTTTTCACCCTGTTGATCGTGATCCAGTTGCCATCATTGAGAGTCAGAACTATTTTCGGATTCCCGAACTGATTCCGCTGCGACACCAGAAAATGACGGCATCTCCTTTTGCTTTTTTCCGGGGAACAGCCCTGTTGATGGCCAATGATCTATCCCATCAGGCCCAGTCCGGCATTCACGTGACCATCTGCGGTGATGCCCATATTGGCAACTTCGGATTCTACGCTTCTCCGGAACGCCGACTGATCTTTGATCTCAACGACTTTGATGAAGCCGCTCCCGGCCCTTGGGAGTGGGATTTGAAACGACTGATTACCAGTGTGATTCTTTGTGCCCATGACTTGGGCTTTGATAACAAAAAAATCCGTGAGGTTATTCTGCAAACCGCCGCCTTTTACCGCAAAGGTCTTGACCTGATGTCCGATA
Source organism: Acetobacterium sp. UBA5834 (assembly GCF_002435675.1). Taxonomy (NCBI): domain Bacteria; kingdom Bacillati; phylum Bacillota; class Clostridia; order Eubacteriales; family Eubacteriaceae; genus Acetobacterium; species Acetobacterium sp. UBA5834. Next base: position 25,505 of record NZ_DJGY01000073.1, read on the forward strand.
TGACCTCCCTTGAACGCTACTTTATCCTGGGCGATGAGGAACTTTTTCTGAAAAGTTTTTCCGATTCCTCCCGGGAAGAGTTTGAAAAAATCATCAAAAAAGCCAAAAAAAGAACCTCTAATCAGGTTATCTCTAAGATGACCGAAACAGACCAGTTCGGCCGTCGGGTTTTTATTGAAAGTCCCCCGATTACCACCCATTTAGATCCCAAACTCATTGATGAAGTGGAACAGTATTTTCGGCAATATTTAAAAACTGTGCGTCCGGATATTGAAATGCTCTTATCCCAACATGTGTTAACCGATATTGCCCAGCGCGTCGTGGGCGTTGGCAGTATTGGTACCCGCTGTTACCTGCTGGTGCTAACCTGTGAAGATGCAAGCCATCTTGTTTTACAGATCAAGCAGGCGAATGAATCGGCGATTACCCAATACAATCAGAAAAATTTCACCACCCCGGATACGCTTTCTCATGGCCTTGGCAATGGCTATCGGGTCGTTAGCCATCAGCAGATCCTTCAGGCCGCTTCAGATCCTTTTCTTGGCTATTTTTCAGCCTCCGAAGGGATGGATTTTTACGTCCGTCAGTTTCGGGACATGAAAGGCACCGTCGATCTATCCGAACTGGATTTTGAAGCCTTTAAACAATACGTTATTAATTGTGGTTTATCCCTGGCCCGGGCTCATGTCCAAAGCCCTTATGCCAACTGGATTAATGGCTATTTAGGCACTGACGATGGGTTTGATCACGCTGTTCTTGACTGGTGCCTGGCCTATTCTGAGCAAGTTTACCGGGATTATGAAATCTATAAGCAAAGTCTGGCAAGTAACTAAATCCGCACTTCAATACTTGAAAATGTCCGTAAGTCGGGCATTTTTTCTTGCTTTTTATCCGAATATCCGTTATAGTGTTAATAATGGGATCTATCTCATTTATTCTTCGTGTGTTCGTGACCTTCCACACGTAAAACAAAACTAAAGGAGTTTTTTTTATGCGAAAAATCAGTGTTCTCTTTGTTACCCAGGCAGCGGTCATTGCTGCCATGTATGTGGTTTTAACCTTTGTGTCCAGCTCGTTGGGTTTGGCCAGCGGTGAAATTCAAATTCGGCTCTCCGAGATGCTTGTTATCCTTCCGGCCTTTACACCGGCAGCTATTCCAGGTCTTTTTCTCGGTTGTCTGCTGAGCAATCTCTTAACCGGCTGTACCGTGATTGATATTGTCTTTGGCAGTCTGGCAACTCTCGTTGCGGCGATCATCAGTTATCAACTGCGCAACAACAAATACCCTATGGTTGTTGCCCTTCCGCCAGTTATTGCCAATATGATCGTGGTACCATTTATTTTAAAATTCAGCTATGGTGTTCCTTTACCAATCCCAGTCATGATGGCGACGGTGGGTATTGGCGAAGTGATTTCCTGTGTTGTTCTGGGATCGGTTCTTTACTTTGCCCTGGACAAGCGTCGGGTTATTTTTCATCAGAGTTAAAGCGATCTGTGCGATAGTACAGTCGATTCTTAAAGACAGGCCGGTGGCCTGTTTTTTTAATGACAGCCGTTTAAAAAAACAGCCGTTTAACTCGATCATGCGGCACGTAGGCGTCGCGTCAGTCGCCAAATGGC
>NZ_DJGY01000061.1:0-1946 GCF_002435675.1 Acetobacterium sp. UBA5834
GACAACTATCCTAACACATAAGGCATTTAAAAACATCTTATGTTATGGTTCAGCTATCGAACGTAACCCCGATTTTCAGCGGAACTCAGGATTTAAAAACATCTTATGTTATGGTTCAGCGATCGAACAAAAGGCACCTAATAAAACTTTTATCCGATTTAAAAACATCTTATGTTATGGTTCAGCGCGGACAACCTGAAGGAGTTTTTAAAATTTCCAATGGATTTAAAAACATCTTATGTTATGGTTCAGCAGGTGTCCAGCGTCAAAACTTATCATTTTACATTCAATTTAAAAACATCTTATGTTATGGTTCAGCGTAATGCAGTTTATATAAATGCGTTGACAATTTTAAAATTTAAAAACATCTTATGTTATGGTTCAGCGATTTTTTCGAGATTGAATTAACAACAATTAATTAATTTAAAAACATCTTATGTTATGGTTCAGCTTTTATGATTTTGAATTGATCAAAGGACAGCCTTTATTTAAAAACATCTTATGTTATGGTTCAGCACCAGCGGCGGCCTGAATGACCAGCGGCGGCCTGAAATTTAAAAACATCTTATGTTATGGTTCAGCTTTTTATTTTTTAGAGACAATCTAAAAAATACACCATTTAAAAACATCTTATGTTATGGTTCAGCTTCATTCGGTGACATCTCACACGCCGCTTGTGTCCATATTTAAAAACATCTTATGTTATGGTTCAGCGGCCGTTGTCTCCGCTCCGGCTGGTCACTAACAAAATTTAAAAACATCTTATGTTATGGTTCAGCAACATAAAAACCGATTTATACCCAACCGCCATTAACATTTAAAAACATCTTATGTTATGGTTCAGCGGTGTCCAGCGTCAAAACTTATCATTTTACATTCAATTTAAAAACATCTTATGTTATGGTTCAGCTAAACGACTTTATCAATAAACAGGATAGATAACACCATTTAAAAACATCTTATGTTATGGTTCAGCGTGCTACTATACGCCGCCTATGGCGGCTAACGTATTTAAAAACATCTTATGTTATGGTTCAGCTAATTACAAAGTTGTTACTTTTCTTTTTCAAAAGTTATTTAAAAACATCTTATGTTATGGTTCAGCATTTTCAGATTAGAGATTTGAAAACAGTCTCTAATATTTAAAAACATCTTATGTTATGGTTCAGCTTCACCCTGGCAATGGCAAAATGGACATCCCACAAAAATTTAAAAACATCTTATGTTATGGTTCAGCCCTCCTGTTTTGCCGTTTAAGGTTACGGCCAACTTATTTAAAAACATCTTATGTTATGGTTCAGCTTAAGTACAGTTTATACTGGTACAGTTGTTTATAAATTTAAAAACATCTTATGTTATGGTTCAGCAATGATGTCGCATGGTTAAGATAAATATATTGAATTTAAAAACATCTTATGTTATGGTTCAGCATATAGTTTAACAGTTAAGTATTCTGATTCTATAAATTTAAAAACATCTTATGTTATGGTTCAGCCAAAAGAACCGGAGAATTTTTCAATACGATTGTTCTATTTAAAAACATCTTATGTTATGGTTCAGCATATATAGGACGCCGTTTCTTTGACAATCTCATTGAATTTAAAAACATCTTATGTTATGGTTCAGCCGGCTATGAGCTTTTAGGTAGCATAAGAACCGTTACATTTAAAAACATCTTATGTTATGGTTCAGCATATAGCTGTTGCGTTTGTTTCCGAATAAACAGGGTATTTAAAAACATCTTATGTTATGGTTCAGCAGCGTTATCTGCTACATAATCAACGCCACCCGTGTCATTTAAAAACATCTTATGTTATGGTTCAGCAAAAGAAGCTAAAGAGTTTAAGAAATGGGTAACATCATTTAAAAACATCTTATGTTATGGTTCAGCTTTATAGAATCAGGACTTGAAAAAAGATACTTGATATTTAAAAACATCTTATGTT
>NZ_DJGY01000061.1:2005-30829 GCF_002435675.1 Acetobacterium sp. UBA5834
CATCTTATGTTATGGTTCAGCATCGACGAAATGGATATCTGGTATTACCTTGATTATTTAAAAACATCTTATGTTATGGTTCAGCTGCCTTTCGATCGCTCGGCAGATTTCTCATATTTTCATTTAAAAACATCTTATGTTATGGTTCAGCCTATGCCAATTCAGGCGGGCCAGTATTACCACAAAATTTAAAAACATCTTATGTTATGGTTCAGCCGCTCCAACAATTTTCATGTTTGACTTCAAAACCTGATTTAAAAACATCTTATGTTATGGTTCAGCTGAAATAATGACAAAATCCGAACAAATCAAACAAAATTTAAAAACATCTTATGTTATGGTTCAGCTTTTCACATCCCGGGCAAGTTCCAGTTCCTTTAATATTTAAAAACATCTTATGTTATGGTTCAGCTATAGTAAAATTGCTAAAAAAATAATAATGGAGTTGATTGAATCCCTAAATCATGGCATTATAGAAAAAATTACCAGCTTCTTTTAAGAAAGTTGAAATAAAGGCTGGCGCTCTATAGAAACCCCATTAATTAAGGAAATTTTAATAAAAAATATAAAAAACGCCTGGTAAATTAAAGAAATAGATTTTCAGCAGATTGGAAATTACCTAAAGTTTCTTCTTCAAAAACATCGCCATTAATCAATTTAATTATACACACAAAATCCTCGTCGCCAACAATAATATTTTTTAATTCCTGACGAAGTTGAATGAGTTTAGAAGGTGTAATTGCACCGCGAAAAACAGATTTTTGGTAATGGACTAAATATTTTTTGCAAATTTTAAAAACTTTGTTCACACGTTTTTCGTTAATGTCATAGAATACGAAGGCATAGTTATAATTAAGCGATTTTCCCATGAGTTATTGTTTCTCCTTACTATTGAACGGAATAAATGATTTGTCTTCGAGGATATCCTTAATTAGTTTATAACAATCTAATTTGATGGCGGTTCGATAACTAATCTTTCGTTTGAGTTTGGGATGCTGAAATACACTTTCAAGTCGTTCTTCGAAAGCTCCGATAAATATTTTGCGGCCATCTTCATTGAGGATACAATAATTCAGTTTCTTCTCAAAGTGTTTATCGACTTGAAGGCGACGATTATTCACAAGATCAAAGATAGTCTTAAAAACGATCGCAGGTTTAAAAACTTCGCATAAATCAAGACTCAAAGAAAAACGACCTTCTGATGGTTCATGAAGAAAACTGATACGCTGATCCAAATGGGTTTGGTAAATTACGGATATCGTTTTGGAATAAAGCAAGCTATTGCCAAAAGAAATCAGAGCGTTGATTGGATTGTCAGGAGGGCGCTTGACACGTTTATTCATCATAAAATCTTCAGGCAAGAAAAATTTAAAGCATGAATAAAAACGCTGCCACAATTCACCTTCAATTTGCAAAATTTGTTTTATATTGTGGGCAGGAGCTAGATTTAATGGTAAATCTTTTCGAATCCAGTCAATGGTTGGTTTCACCTCTTTCTTTTCGTGTTTATAATAATGATAGAGAAGTTCATCAATATTATGTGCAATGCCCTGAACAATTGCCTTTGCAATATCAAGACGCTTATTTATCGAAGCGTTTACTTGAGCAACCAGCAAACGGCCACTGATTAAAGTTTCTTTAGGGTAAAAGGTGCCACTATAGCCCTCATGATAGTTGAAGAAATGTATAGTGACGTTGTTTTTTGATAGAAAATCAAGAAGTTTCGTATTGAGGCTTACTTCAGACAAGCAATAAAGTTCACGGATCCCTTCAATAGGAATATAAGTATTTCGCCCGTTCACACGAAAGCAGAGTGAATTATCCTTTCTGGTCAATTCACCCATCGATGTTAGATATCGGGTATGTCCCATAAGAAACCTCCTTTAGATACAGCAATAAGTGTAATAAGCGCACTTGGTACACTTTCGATTAATAACAACAGCCGGTGGTGCCGGTTTGATTAACAGTTCAACAATTTCCGCTTCAATAACTGACAGCTTTTGAATGTTTTCATCGTCTAAATCTACATAATATATTTTGCGATCACTTTTATTTTTTTCGATAAATTCGATTTTTCCTTGGCGTTCAATTCCTTTTTTCTTCAGAATGTTGAGATAGAAAAGAACTTGCCACTTAACGGCTTCATAGTCAGCATCGGATTTTTTGATCTCAACCAGATAATTTTTGGTGATCTTATCAATTTTGATATTTTCAACAGTGATTTCCGTTCCGGCACTTTCGGCAGCTTTAACCTCATGCAGCGCCTTTCCAATTTTAACATCCTCACTGTTGTCCTCTAGATTGATCCGATTACCATGAAGCCAGCATTGACGTTTGCAATGAATGTAATAATTCACCAGGGTACCGGTTACTCCCATAAACTACTCCTTTACAAAAAAAGATTATTTTCATAATAAGCACGAAATGCATTTCGATCAAACTTGCCATTTGGGAAAAACGTTTCATCACGTTCGCATCGATAAAGATCACCGATCTGACCTTGATAGTCGAAAGAATATTTTGGCATCGGAATCTGATAAATAAAATAATCCATTTTCTCCGAAAAATTAGATAATCGTACTCGTTTTTCGGCATAGCCCATGGAATTGTTTTTTAGTAAATCAACATAGTCATCCCAAAGGGTACTGCTATCAATAAGAATCCCATCAATTTCGAAAGGATCACCGCAGATGAACAGGGAAATTTCTTGACGTTCATCATCAATGAGCTGCATATGTTTTTGGAGCGCAAAATAATCAAGATTCCATAAGGTTTCCCGGGCGAAATTTTCAATATTTGACTCATTGTAAGCCTGTTTGGACGCATTGATTTCTTCGAGAATGATATCATAAAAGGCAGTAAAGTTTTTGCTCTCAAGCAGGCTCCACATGGTTTGATCCTGGATCGTGAGGTACTCCTGTTTTCTGAAATCGTTACGGTATAAAAGATCAGCAGGGTCATAGTTAAAAAAGAAAACCTTGGCACCTTTCTTCTTACAGGAACGATTAATACGGCCAAGGAACTGTTCTTCTGCATCAAAAAGCGAAATGTCTTTAAAACCCATGTCCATATCAATATCAACCCCGGCTTCGATGACCTGAGTGGCGACTAGAATCAAATTTTTTCCGGTGCGCACCTTTTCAATAATCCGCTTTCTTTCCGCCTTATTATCGTCGCCGGTCATACATAAAACGTCGCGATTGATTCCTTGTGAGATGAGTTTTTCATTTAATCGCGTAAAAAAATCAAGCGCCGTCGATTTTTTAATAAATTCAACCAGAATTTTATTCTCAAAACCAACAAAATCGGGATTGTTTTCGAGGGCAATGCTGGTTTCAATTATTTTGTCTAAAAGCTTATCAAGGATGGTCTCCCGGTTATATTTTAACAATGAGAAATCTAAACTTACGCGGTCTTTAAAGAGCGGGTGCTGGTAATAGCGTTGCGGATCTTTAATCAGTCTTGGTACAGGGAGAGCATCTTTTAAACTAAGTTGTCCTAAGTCTGGTAGGGTGGCAGACATAATGATGATACGCATATTTAAAAGCTGGGCGTAATCCTGAAGAAATAGAATAATCTCTTTCCAAAGATGGTTCGGATAACTTTGGATTTCGTCAAGGATAATAACGCTGTTGGCAAGATGTGCCAATGGGAAAACAGATTCTCGGTCGGTGCCAAAAAGCGTGTTAAAGAAATTGACGTGAGTGGTCAAAACCATCGGATAGTGCAAAAATTGCCGGGCTAAAAGGGATTGTTCATAATCAGTACAGCATTTTTCTGCATCAGTAGATCGTTTTTTTTCGGATGTATACAACTCGCCATCGGGGTAATCCTCGCCAGAAGTTGTCAATGATTTAATGGAAGTAATACCATTAACCACCGTGATATCATCAGCAATCGATGGGACAGCATTAAAAGCACTTATTAAACTGCTCTTGGTTTGCTCGACCAGCGTATTAAAAGGAAAAACATAGGTGATTTTATTGAGTCTCGAATCGGATTCCAATAGTTTTAGGGCAAGATTGATAGATGTATTGGTTTTACCGCTTCCAGTGGGGGCTTCAAAAAAGAAAAGTGATTCATTGGGATTTTTCAACAGGTTTTTTTCGGCCTCTAAGAAAAGTTCGCTGCGTAAGGTGTTAATATCGTCTTTTTCAAATGGACTGCCAGTAGCACTATTCCTACTTTGCTGGTATTTGCGGATGTTTTGAGTAATGAGTGATTGATTAAATGCCATTCGATAATTGTTAATATCTTTGATCGTACCAAAATTTTGAACAGGTCCATTCATAAAATCGGAAGTGGCATAAAAATCACAGGAAACCAGAAGACCGAATAGAAATCGACCATAGATGATCCAGGGAATCGACTGCCATAGTTCATTTCTTTTTAGTTCGGTTAGAACCTTATAGTAAGATTGTTCTATAATTCCCGATTTATTTATGACGCTACCAAATGATTCCAGATACAAAACACAATCATGAGGTTTTTCTTTGCCTAAATCTCGACTGATTTCTTCCAGAAATTTTGGGAAACTACTGAGATAACCATGATGCTTACTAATGATATAGGAATTAAAGACTAAGGAAAAAAACAGAAGATGCTGTTCTTTGCCTTTAAACGAAAGCACTTTATTGAGATAGTGATTTGCATAAATAAGCGCTGAAAAGTAAGAATGATTGGTGTTTTTCGAGAGGGTAGCCTGATGGGTATGGTTATTCATTTTCTGGTACTGGAAATTTGGATTGGTTTTCCCCAGGTCATGGGTATAGATGGTATTGTAAAGAAGCTCCTTCCACAAGGCTCTAGCTGGATCTGATAAGATACCGACCAATTGGTCTTCGAAATGATGAAAAATCGGGTTCAAATTCTTTTCCACACAAAGTTTGTCAAAATAGCTCATGGTCAGGTTCATGTGCTCTTCTAATAATTCGAATTTAATATTTCCATGCACATCTTTACTAAGATGTGCATGGAACGGAGTAGCAGTATTAAAATGCTCTTTAAAATTAAAGAGTGGAATTTGATCAAAATACATGGCAATCTCCTAAAAAAAGATAAGATTTGTTTTGTTGGCTTGGTGTAAGGTTGTCGTTTCCGATAATTTTACCGAAATATTGGTGTAAATAAATGGGATGGTCTGATACTGATTGGAATAGGAATCGATTGTCAGTGGCAGTCGTTCTTCATATTTAAAATCAAGTTCTTCAATATCATCTGAGAACAAATCATCTTGTGGAACCAGAGTTCCGGATGATTTTGGAAAAAGGCTGTGGATGCGAACGGGTGAATCTGGCGATAGAATCTCGAGTGGGTCAACCGTGATTTCTTCGATATTTGCGTAGTGATCATTTTTCCCAAGGTAGGGGAGATAGACGAAACGTTTTTCAAGAAGTCGATTTTTTAAATCTCGAAGTAATAAGTTTGCTTCCAGGTTTTCAAGCAATAAATAAATTTGCCAGACCGGTTTTTCCAACCATTGTTCCTTAATAATCAGATTGCCACCCTCTTCTTTAGACGCATAGCCAACAGAATTATTGAACACCTGCACTTTTTTAGGGATGTAACCTTCTTCATTTAAAGGTTTAATGGCAACTTTCATATACTGTAATTGAGTATAAAATTCAGGATAAGAATCAGATTTGTTTTGTTGGTTGTAGCCGTCTAATCCTAAGATAGCACCAAAGATTCCTAATAATGCGACCTTATGAATATGTCCATAGGTGTAATATTGATAGGTATTGACATCCGGTTGTTTGAAAAAACCAGTTTCGCCGCTAAGCTTAAAGGTGAGTGTCTCCATATTTATACCTCGGCTTTTGTAAAGATATTAAATAGCTTGACTTTGTTTAATTCTCCTTCAAGAATAGTCGTATAGGGATTATAATAAATTTCCACCGATTGAATGCGGTTTTCAAGACTGTTGATCAAATCAGTTATGCCTAAGTGAATGATATCTTTGCTGTCTGGATTTTTTTCAAAAGTAATATATTGGGCTAGGTCCGGCAAATAAAGTTCGGGCTCCGTTTCAATAAAAAGCGCAAATTCGTTTTCACAGCCAACCTTGGCATTGGTGTTATAAGAAGTAGCAGCAATGGATGCCGCAGTTTTAAATTTTTCATAATCTTCCTGAGTATAACCTTCGGTAACACCCATTTGAATGAAGTTTTTATAAACACTGGGATTAATGGCAAAACCATAAAAATAATGGGCTTCATTGCTGACGATTTTTGTTCCCAGAGTAGATTGGTTTGCTGCCTCAACTTCGTCATTATTATCTGATGAAGTCTTATTAACTTTTTTATCAACTCGAAAAGGTGATAATATTTGTTGTTCCTCAACATTATGACCATCATATTTATTAAAACCTTGGGTAATCTGAACAGCTCCTGTGATTGAGAGGTTATTTCCTTCCTCGGCAAAGGTGGCACCAAAGTTCTTGATATCAATAGCAGTGAATAAATTTTTTAGAATATTCGTACTATCACGCTCTTCTTTGAGATTTTCGATACTAAAGACTTCTTCATAACGTTCCTTAAGTGTTTTTGGGCGAATATCTGTACTTTCTTGTTTGCTCTTTTTGTCAATCGTTGTTTCTGTTTTAAACGATTTGATGTACATGACTTTTTCACCCTGATCTTCCCACATGCATTTGATCGGGTATTTTAATGCTTTATCGCTTCCGAAAACTTCGCCAGTGGAAATGGATTTAGGAAAACCTGTAAAATCTGCGTTCCAGTTCGCCATCACCGATTTGATTCCGAGAACACCGTAAATTCGCTTATTTAACATTAGTTTTTTTCCTCCTGCGTTTTTGTATCTTTGTTGGATTCATAAAGTAGGTTTGGACTTAAATAACCGGCAATCAATGTAGTTGAATCCATCGGACCTTCTGGTAGATAGGCAAAAATCATACTCTGAAGATTACCGAAACGACGGTTAGCTTGAATATCGTAATTGTATTTAAGAAAGAGTCGTGTTAAAAGATCCTTTAATTTCTCATTTGATTTGCAATTGACAACCGGATTAACGGTTGAGTAAACTGGCTTTTTGTTCGATTTGCTTCGGGATAAATAATAATTTGTAATCTGACCAACGGCATAGAAATATTCTAGATCGCTTTCGATGGATTGGTCATCGGTGCTATTTAGTTTCTCGCGTAATTCCTTTCTAATTGGTCTTAATTGATCTGCCATGCTTGTTCCTCCTTTAAAATAAGTGATAAATCCATCTCGCACATTGAATTGTTCAATGGCTTTAATAAAATGTCCATTACTAATCGAATTTTTAATCAGTTCAAGTGAGCTTTTAGGGAAGATGCTTTTAATCGTCCGGGGATCTCCCTTGTAAAACCAGGTGAAAAAACCATTTCGACACCGTAAAAGTTCTTCTTTGACTCTAAAATCATTTAGCCTGATATCCCCGGCCTCTGTAAAATAATTCGTAGTTAAGAACTTTCTGAAAAAAGTTGTATTAATAATTTGATGAACGCTTTTTAAATTGAGGTCATCTCTATAGGTCAAGTCGGAATGGGCATCCTTGGGAATAGGTATAGCCTGTTGAATGACAAAGTGATCAAGATTTGGTGAATAGCCAGCAATTAAATCGTAATCCCGTATTTCCAGCTCTTTGCCTTTTTGAATTCTTAGAAAATAGCCACTCAAATTCTTGACGTGAGCCTGGCTGTTTTCATAAGGATAGATGGGATCTGGATCATCGCTATCGGTGCTGAAATACACATTTGTTTTTCCTTGGTTGGCATAATTATACAAGTAGTCGAAGAACTTTTTTTGAATATACACGTCGTCGGTGGCAAGAAGATAGGGAACCTTGCTTTTGATACGGGTTTTATTCTCGAGATATGGTTTTTTGGCGTTCATTCCCATGTTGTTGTTGGGAAGGCCAAAGATCTGGTTATTAATTAAAATGTTGTAATCGGTGGTGTTGTAGATATTGGGCAGGAAGTAGCGTTGACTTTCCTGGTGATACAGATTCAAATCTGCCAGAAAAAAGATTTTTAAATAAGTTTTATCAAATTTGATTTGGGGATCGTCAATGAATGAAAAAATGTGCTCGGTGATCCAGGTTTTGCAAAACTCGAGTATTTGAAGGTCAGGAGAGCCAATTGATGTTTCCAGGTCGTCATAAAGCTCAAGGCTTTTTTTTGTATACTTGAGTCGTGGATTTTTTAGAATGGCATAGTAGTTGTTGACAATGTCTAAACTAAGTTTGGCATTGCCGTTATTGTCAGGTTGCAGATTGTCTTTTTTTATCCAGAAACTTAAATAGTTATTGCTGTGAATCACTTTTTTCCCATCAATGGGCTTGTTCATATCCAATAATTTAGACAAATAATCACGTTCAATAAAATCATCAAACCCAATTCGTTCAAACTTATTTCTAACCACATCTTTTTGATCAATGATTTGGCCGTCCATATCAACCAGGATATAGGTACCGGGATCAAGCGTATAATTGTCCGTAATCAACGCATCGCCAGCAGAAGAATATTTTCGTTCAAAAATATCAATGCAATCTTTTAGCATAGTAACACCTCCTAGGCGAATTTATAACCACAGAAACCAAAGCCGCGGGATCCGGCTTCTAATAACCCACAACCCAAGGCTGTATAGGCAAGCTTTTGGGCGGATGGATTGGGTTCAACCATAAGGGTTAATTTGTCTCCTAGAAGTTTAATATTTTTGTAGGGGACAGCGATCGGTTTATGATTGTCGAATTTGATGTGAGAAAAAAAGGGGAAATCTTCATCGATTTTCGTATTGGTAATATGGTTAAATTTCTTGACTAAATTTGTTTCTAGTCGCTTTTCAAAAGCATCAAGATCAATAACGGTTCGCCAATAACCTTGGTCGGTTTTAAGTATGCATGGAGTGAGGGTATAGATTTTTGTGAGTTGAACTTGGGGTAGTGTTTTTGATTGGATGGTTAGGACTTTTAGAAATGGAGTATAAGCGTTTTGTAGGATCGACATAAATAACTGTCCGAGTTCTTCTTTGACAGTTCGGAGGGTGAAGGAATAGACGTTACCTTCACGATAGATTTTTTTTGCCTCCACAGGGATAAAACCAGCAAATGAGTAGCCCTTAAACTGATTTGCTTCATGCCATGATGACCACGTGGTATCGTTCTCAAAACAGGTATCAATAAGTTCACACTGCTTCTGCATCAATTTGGCGGTAGAAATGTCTTTTAACACATAGACTTTTACGTCAAATGATAATATTTTCATTTTGCACCTCCTTGTAAGAATGATACACCCGAAAAATATATCTGTCAATGATTTTATACAACTAATTACATATGACGATATAATCTGATTATATATTTAGAAAAAAAACTAAATAAAAACGACATCGCATGTTGAGGTTCGGCAAGTTATTAAATAGTTGGTCATCTAATAACATAATTTAAATACAAAAAATCTGTTGTGGTTCGAAAATTGATTATACCCGAAATTTTTAAGACTGTATATAAGAATTTATGATTTTACTAATTCCTCAAAAGTGGCCTGATATTTGGACAATATTCTCTTGGCAAGGGTATCCATTTCTTCATCATAAAACCTAAAATATTGGCAAGCGTGAGTAAACACACTTGCCAATATTAAGTAATACGTGTAAATTATTGCGGGTTTCAGTCCGATAAAATTACTGGAAAGACTCGCAGTCTTATTCATTGCAGGGTAAGCCATCAGCTGGGTGATCACATCATCTTAATCGCTTCCATCGGGCAGGCTTTGGCGCAACGGGTGCAGCCGGTACAGCGATAGTATTCATCCAGCACCGGATAGGCTTTCTGGTAGCTGTCGATGTCGGTTTTTCGTAGGACAATGCAGCTTAAAGGGCAATCGCCGGAGCAGATCCCGCAGGCCATACAGAGTTCATAGTTGATAACCGGTTTTTTCTTATCAGCCATGGGTTATGCCCTCCATTTCCAGATCGCAAAAGCCCAGATCCTCCAGGGTCGTTTTGGTGGGGATGCCGGTTTTTTTGTCCCAACCCATAAACTGGTAGTGAATGCTCATCATTTCATCCATGTTAAACTGCTTACCTTTTAATGGTCCTTCAGTCAAGGGCGGTTTGCCGCTGAGACGGTCATTCATTTTAAAATCCCTGGGATTGATCCCCTCCCGGACGTTAAAGGCCTGGCGCAGGGTTTGCATCCGCAGACCGATGGTCATGTATTCGTTGGGGGTCTTATTCCAGCCGGTAGCAGCATTGAGATAGTTAAATAGTTTAAAGTGATTCAGTCCGCTGACCAGCGCAAAAAAACAACCACCGGAGCCATCCAGAATTTGTTTGATGCAGGCATTAATCATGGACTTGAGGCCGACCTGATTGGTCGCCTCGTATTCGCTATTTTTATCCTCCCCCAGTTTGACCTTGGGCGCCCAGGTGACATCCTCCCAGATTCGCATATAGGTGTAATAGCTGCCAGCACCGATGGTGTGGCGGCCGGGGGTGGGGTCGCAGGAATAATGAATACCGAGGATTGGATCGAGCCGGGGATCATGCATACCGGGTTCCTGACCACCAGCATGGACGGCCAGGGGCGCTGATTCGACACCTAAAATTTCACTGGCTTTTTTAACACCGTGTTGTAAAATTGCCCCGAAACCGGTTCCGGCAATCATCTGTTCAACCAGGGTAATGATGGCAGCGGCATTGCCCCAGGAGAGATCCAGGCCGCCGGTGACTTTCGGACTTAACCAGCCTTTTTCATAACACTCCATAGCAAAGGCGATGGTGTTTCCCGCAGAGATGCTGTCCATCCCACCCCGATTGAGGAGCTCATTGATCGTAAAGATGGAATCCCGGTCTTTATTGAGAAGCAGGGCACCGAAGGCGGCGACTGTTTCATACTCGGGCTTGTGGGTATGGGTGAAGCGACCTTTGCTTACCGCGCTGATATCGCACAGGCCCCCACAGCCGATGACACAGGAATAACAGTGATATTTCTGCGTTTCATGTTTTTGAATAAGATCCGGATTCATTTGACGATACTTCCGATAGGGGAAATCGGTGATCGAACCCTTCCAATTCTTTACAGGCGTGTCACCCATGGTCATTCCCATGGTATTGGTAAAACCAGTTCCCCATTTTTTGATAATGGCCGTGGATAACATGCCGTCGATAGGGATTGCCTTATCCGTGGCAACCATGGATTTGCCCATCAAAGGCAAGATTGCCCCGGTTGTCATTGGTGGCAGGTTGGAAGCTTTGATTTTTCGGGCATAGTCCTGGCTGATGGCTCTGAGGGTTTCTGGATTCTCAGAACGGATCATCTTTGAACCTGCCAGAACTACGGCTTTTAGTTTTTTTGAACCCATTACCGTACCTACCCCGGAACGGGCCGCCATCCGGCCACCATCGTTGGAAATCCCGGCGATTTGCGATTGGTGTTCACCAGCCGGGCCAATGGTGGCAATTGCCAGCTTTTTGTTGGCGGTAATCATCTGATTGATGGCCGCTTCGGTGGCGACGGTATCCAGCCCCCAGAGCGTAGCGGCATCCATGAGCTGGGGGCCGGTGTTATCAATATAGAGCAGCATCGGTTTGGGAGCCTGGCCTTTAAAAAAGATGCCATCATAACCGCATTGTTTAATGGCTGGCGAAAAGGTGCCACCACAATTGGCGTCACCGAAGCCCCCGGTAAGTGGCGATTTACAGACTGCCAGCCAGCGGCCAGTCATAAAACTACCAGTGCCGGTGAGGAGACCACTGACAAAGCCGAGAATATTGTCAGGCCCCAGGGGATCAGCTCCGCCAGGTATATATTTGTATAAAATATAGGCTCCCAGACCGACCCCGGAAAGAAAATGTTCATATACCGTATCGGGAATTTTGATTTCGTCAAAGGTGGAATTTGAGAGATCCACCATCAGGATTGTTCCGCAATAACCTTTCAAAAAATACCTCTCATCCTCCCGCCAGGGGCAGTATAAAACTGATCACATCGCCGTGTTTTAACGGGGTGCTTAATTTGACTCGTTGGTAATTGACATGGCAGATCAGCAGCGGCTGCAGCACCAGGGGAATTTTCAGCTGGCGGTAAACAGTCAATAATCGAGCGCCTGGGGGTAATGTCATCATACCATCCTCATCCAGATGGGTCAGGCTGGCAAGGGGTGGGGGAAAGACCTGGACTTTCATTTAAGCCTCGGGAGCTCTTTCCGGGCACAGCTGTCTCAGGATGTCGCAACATTCCTGATAATTCATAATCCGGGGAACCGGGTAGGTGGGATTCCCTTCTTTTAGAATCCGCTTGGCCAGTTCGGGAATATCCTTTTCCTTCAGAGCGTAAATGGTGGTGGGGATACCCATATGGAGGTTCATCGATTTGATTTTTTCGATGAAGAGTTCCGCCAGGGTTTCGTCATCATACATGGCTTCGCCCAGACCGGCATAGAAAGCCAGTTCGGCCAGTTTTTTTTCAGCGGCTTTTTTGGAAAACTCAAGAATGTAGGGCAAAATAATGGCATTGGCTAAACCGTGGGGAACCCCGTAAAAGCCACCCATGGCATGGGCAATGGCGTGGACATAGCCCACATAGGCTCGGGTGAAAGCCAATCCAGCATCAAAGGAAGCCTGAGCCATTTTCAGACGGAGCTCCAAATCCTGGCCATTATGATAGGTATCTTCAAGATTATTGATAATAATTTCAGTGGCATTCAGGGCTTTTTCTTTAACAAAAGCAGTGTCGTATTTTCCGATGTAGGCTTCCACTGCGTGGGTTAGGGCATCCATTCCGGTAGTGGCTGTCAGGGAAGGGGGCAGACCGACACTGAGCTCCGGATCAAAAACCGTAGCCAGGGGAACCAGTTTGGGATCGCTAATTACAAATTTCTCATGATTTTTAAGATCGGTGATTACGGCACAGATGGTTGCCTCAGAACCGGTACCGGCAGTGGTGGGGATGGCAAAAAAAGGCGGCAATCTCCGAGTCAACTTAAACAGCCCCCGCATTTTTTCAATACTTTTGCGGTTAGTGACTTTGGCGGCAATAATCTTGGCGCAGTCGATGGGAGAACCACCGCCAAAGGCGACTACGCCCTGACAGTTGGAACTGTAATACAGAGCCAGACCGTCCTCGACATTTTCGAAAGTGGGATTGGGTTGAACCTTGTCAAAAACGATGGCGTCGATGCCATTGGTTTCCAGAGCACATAAAAAGGAATCCAGCAAACCCATTTTATACAGGGGTTTGTCGGTGACAACCAGAACTTTATTCACCCCGGAAATCGCAATGATTTCGGGAAAACGGCGAACCATGCCAGGGCCCTGGAGGACCGGAGGAATCGGCAGGGGCAACACCTGGGCGACTTGCTTCATGACTAACTGAGAACTGCGGTAAGGAGCATTTTGAATGGTCTTAAGTACTCTTTGCATCAGATAACCTCCATTTTGTTACGGTAGCATTGATTAGAGCTTTAGGGATCGAAAGCACAAGGTCAAGTTTATTATCGTTCAGGAATCATCCCTTGGCTTAAATATGTTATTCATTATATCACAACGAAAAATAAAGAAATTAAATGGCTGAAACTTAAGTTTTTATAAAGAATTTTGACATTTTTGGGATAAATCCGGGATCGGGTCGGTTTCGACCCGGAACCCGGTGATGACAGGTCATCATAAAGGCTTAAGTAAACCAGTAACGACACCAAAAAAGGCAGGTTATTATTCAATACAGCCCTGGGGGAACTCAGGGGAGCAGACAATTTCTTCATAATCCAGCTCGGCATTGTTGACCATCCAGAGGCCATGAACATCACAATAGGCATAAACCCGGATAACATCCAGTGATTCGACGGTGAAGAAGGCTTCCGGCGGATGTTCGGGGGTCAATTGCACATATTGGCCACCGTTTCGGGTTTGGACGAAGATCCATAAAATGGAGTGATCGGTTGTCATCGGATGGGGAATGCTTCCTACCTTAACCTGAAGCTGGTGGTCCGAAAAAACAAGCACTGGAAGGTGTTTTTCTTTGGCGGCATCAACGGTATTGGGGGCCAGTAGCGTCTGCGAGTGATTGCAGTATTGGGTCAGGGTGCCGTTTAGTTCCAACAGCACGGCGTTGCAGTCGTTGCATTGGTAAAATAACTTGGGATCCATACGATTACCTCTTTCTTCTTGATTTTAGATATAGCTTTTAATCAAGGTCTCGATAGCGCTCTGGGGAACGTGTTTATCAACAAGGGGAATGTTATCAAAAAGTTCCGGGCGCTTATCGGCGTAGGTGGGGGTGGCTTGTTGATAAAGGATGCCAATCGGAATGGTGTCACCGAATTCCATTGCCTTTTCGATGGCGGCCAGTTTATTGGTTGGATCATGGCGATCATCCAGGGGTTTCACCCGTTGCTTGTAGTAGGCAAAGGTGTTGATTTTATTAAAGCTGACACAGGGCTGGAGGATATCGACCAAAGCGTAGCCGGGATGCTTAATTGCGGCGGCCATCATGTCGGCCAGATGTTTTTTGTCGCCGGAAAAGGAACGGGCCACAAAGGTGGCGCCTGCGGCCAGGGCAACCAACAGTGGATTAAAGGTTGCGCCCATGTTACAGGCAGCCGCTTTATGAAGCGGATCGCAGGGGTCGGAGGTGGGCGAGGGCTGGCCCTTGGTCAGGCCATAGATCTGATTGTCGTGGACAAAATGAGTAATATCGACGTTACGGCGAATGTTATGAAGAAAGTGATTACCCCCTTCGCCGTAGGAATCACCATCACCGGTATTGACAATAACGGTCAGATCATTGTTGGCAATTTTAATGGCGGCTGCTGCTGGCAGAGAACGGCCATGAAGCCCACTAAAGCCATTGGCGGTAATGTACTGGTTGGTTTTGGCGGCTTGACCGATCCCTCCGACCAGAACTACCTGATGGGGTGGGGTAGCCAGCTGATTCAACACTCCGGTGAGGGTTTCGAGAATGGCGAAGTTGCCGCAGCCAGGGCACCAGGCGGTATCGTAGGTGGTAAATGCTGGTTTGTTCATGTCAAAAGCCTCCTTTAAGATTTTTAATACCATTGAGAATATCGTCTACAGATAACTGGCGGCCATCATATTTGAGAATGCTGTGGTCGCAGCTGATGAGTGCTTCTTCCCGGATTAACGATGCCAGTTGGCCAGTGGCGTTTTGTTCGACATTGATTATTTCGACCACCTGGGCGGCAAAATGACGAAGCCGTTCGGTTGGCAGGGGATAAATATCGCCGAAAATCAGGGCCCCATAGTTATTTTCGTTTTGATTGAGAATGTCAACGGCTTCTTTAATGGCCCCACTGGTGGAACCAAATCCTACCAGCAGTGACTGGCATTGATGGGAGCCCCAGAATTCCGGTTCGATCAGTTCTTCTTTTAAGGCTTTTAATTTATTTTGCCGTTTATTGACCATCTGATTGCGGATGGTTGCCGATTCGGTAATCTGTCCCCAGGGATCATGTTCATCACTGTCCACCCGGACCAGGGCTGGGCTTTTCCCCGGGATGGCCAGTGGTGAGATGCCGTTTTCGGTGAGGGCGTAGCGTTGATATGGCGGATCGTCCGTTGCCGGAACCGCCGGGTCTGGTTGGTCAAGGCAGACAATTTTGTTGACATCAAAAAGCGGGACGGTGGTGGTGGAATCGGCCAGATACTGGTCGCTTAAGAGAATGACCGGAATCTGGTATTTCTTGGCCAAAGCCAGACTCCGGGCAGTCTGATAGAAACAATCGGCATGATCCCGCAGGGCGATGACCATCCGGGGGAATTCCCCCTGGGAGGCCGAGATGACAAATTTCAGATCACTTTGTTCAGTTCGGGTGGGAAAACCGGTGGCCGGTCCGGGACGTTGGACATCAACTGCCACCAGCGGGATTTCAGCAATACCGGCAAAGCCCAGGGCTTCCACCATCAGCGAAAAGCCTCCGCCGGAGGTGCCAGTCATGGCAGTGGCTCCGGCATAGGCGGCTCCAATGGCCATGTTGATGGCGGCAATTTCGTCTTCAGCCTGTTCGACGGCAATGGCCATGGCGCTACTTTGAGCATTAAAGAAATCAAGCAGACTGGTCGATGGTGACATCGGATAGGCCGAGTAAAACCGGATTCCGGCGGCTACAGCCCCTAGGCCAATGGCGGTATTGCCGGACAGTAAAAGCTGTTCTGACGTTACAACCGGCGATAAATGATGAGTGGTGTTTAACAAAGCATAACCCATTTTGATGGCAGACAGGTTGACCTCAACCAGGTCAGCCCGGAGACTTGCTTTTAAAGTACCGGCGGCTTGATCAAGGGGAATATCAAAAAGTTTCAGCAGGGCCCCGGTAGCCACGCTGTTGATAACCTTGGGATTGCCAAGGTTGGCAGCAGTCTTTTTCAGGGGGCATTTAATGGCCCTGAAATCATCAATTGCTAACGATTCATCGCATAAAATAAAGCCATCATAGGATAATCGGGACTGGTGTTCCAAATAGGTGGTCTCATCGATGGCAAAGATTCCGTTCAAGGTGTCCCGATGGGCGTGAAAGGGTTGATTACCAAAGCGGATCTGGGTGAAATTGTGGCCACCTCGGACCCGGGACATAAAATCACGGATTGTAAAAAGATGACAACCCGATTGTTTCAGCATTTTTTCAAAAATTGCGGACATTGTTTCAATGCCATCGCCAGCGGCGCCGCCTAAAAGTATGTTATACATACAAAACCCTCCATTCAAAGATAATAGCCCAAAAGAAAATAGGCTTTGTTACTGATTACCCAATTATTGGAGTTCTAAAAGAATGATTCTGATTTTCTTGCATTTTAATTCAGGATGGCTAAAAAGTTTTGATTTGGCTGATCAAAAAAGATAGAATAGGCAGTAGCAATGAATTCGAAATAAAAGGGGGAAAATTATGTCAACACAAACAAAGCGCCAGCGATCGCTTGCAGTTTTATCGGTTCTGATTCTCATGGGGATGCTTCTGGGAGGTTGTGTCCAGTCAGCAGTGTCGGTGGATTACAGCAAGCCGGAGAACTGGGCCTATTTGCCGATTGAAAGCGACCGTATCAAGGCGTGCGATGTATTTTTTGTGGCGCCGACTGTTTATCTGGGCACGGCTGAGGTTCATTCCATGGATCTGACCGACGAAACTACCAAAGCCCAGTTTTTGGGGGCTACCACTATGGAAAAGGGACTGTATGACGGGTCAGCCAATTTTTTTGCCCCCTATTACCGCCAGGCCGGACTGAATGCCTATACTATGGATCCGGATAAAGCCGAGCCGTATTTTGATCTGGCCTATGCCGATGTCGCTCAAGCTTTTGATATTTACATGGAAGATTACAATCAGGGCCGCCCCTTTGTGCTGGCTGGGTTCAGTCAGGGATCAGAAATGCTGTTGCGGTTGCTGGAAGAGAAATTTTCCGATCCGGCCTTAAGCGAGCAACTGGTGGCCGCCTACTTAATTGGCTGGCGGGTGACGCCGGCGGATCTGGCTCAGTATCCGCATCTGAAAATGGCCCAGCAGGCCGGTGATACCGGGGTGATTGTCAGCTTTAATTCCGAGGCGGTGGGGGTTGAAACGTCGCTAATTGTTCCCGACCAAACCCTGGGGATTAATCCCTTGAACTGGAAAACCGACAGTACCCCGGCAACGGCTGCAGAAAATCGGGGGGCCGTCTTTACCGACTACACCGGGGCCATCATCAAAGAGATTCCCAACCTGACGGGGGCCTATCTGGATCCCGCCCGGGGTACACTTCGGGTTACCGATGTCGCAGTGGCCGATTATCCCCCGGTGCTGGATATTTTTTCGGATGGCGTGTACCATCTTTACGATTACCAGTTCTTTTATCGCAACCTCCAGGAAAACGTCACCCAGCGGATTGCTAATTATCTGAGCAAGGCATCCTGAGACTTTCTTAAGTGATTTATTTTGTCTTGTCAATTACAAATTAATAGGCTATAATATACAGGTCGTGCTAGATGGAGAGTTAGCGGTGCTTTGTAACCTGCAATCCGCTGTAGCAGGGTTGAATTCCCCATCGAGGCGCCAGGGTTTGAGGTCTGCCAGAGGAAAGTGGCGTTGAGAGTTGGACCCTTCGCAATAGAAACTTATGAACCCCGTCAGGTCAGGAATGAAGCAGCGGTAAGTAGGATCTTCTATGTGCCGGAGGATTATCTGATTTGAGCCAACTACCTGTGTAACGCTTGGAAATTGGTAGTCGAAGTGGGGTGCACGACAAAAAAGTCTATTGAATGTCAAACAGAGTTTGGTATCCGATAGACTTTTTGCGTTGCGGCAGAATCATGATACTTAATGGTCATCATGGAATAAAAATTAGGGATAATCTATATTTTAACAAGCATTCTTGCTATAATGAAAAAAGTTCAATCTGACCAGAATCGGATACCGCTGTGGCAGAAAGAACCGTAACGAAAGTTTAAATTAAGAATGTGAGGAAAAACCCATGCGATTTTTTCAAGTGAAGCCAGCAATTTATTATGGGGAAGGTTCCCTGAAACAAATTGAGAAACATAATTTTAAAAATGTCTGTATTGCCACTGACCAGGGGATGGTCAAGTTTGGCTTGCTAAAAAAATTGACCGATGAACTGGATGCCAAAGGGATTAGCTATCATGTTTTTGCTGATATCGAATCCGACCCTTCCACCGAAATCGTCGAAAAGGGTCTGATGCATATCATCATGAATAAACCCGACGCGCTGATAGCCATTGGTGGTGGATCGGTCATTGATGCCGCCAAGGCGATTATCTTTTACTGTGTCAATTTCAAACGGATCTTTTTCGAAGACCGCTATGTTCATAAACCGACTTTTATTGCTATTCCGACCACCGCCGGAACAGGCTCTGAGGTTACCGAATATGCAGTCATCACCGACAAACAGAAGAATACCAAAATTCCCTTAACCGATATCCTGATGATGCCGGATGAGGCGATTCTTGATCCGCAGCTGATTGAAAGCGTCCCAGCCGGGGCCACCGCCGCAACCGGAATGGATGTCATGACCCATGCCATTGAAGCTTTTATTTCCACCCAGAACAATCCCTTTGCCCGGTGTTATGCCAATAAGGCCGTGGAACTGGTTTTTCGCAGCCTCTATCCCAGTTATGTGAATGGCTCCGATCTGGAAGCCAAGGGCAGCATGCAGATTGCCTCCTGTATGGCCGGGATTGCTTTTAACAGTGCCGGTCTGGGTATTACCCACAGTATTGCCCATGCCTTTGGTGCGATGTTCCATCTGCCCCATGGATTGGCCAATGCCATTGTTCTGCCCTATGTGATCAAATTTAACGGTCAGGACGAAAAGGTTCAGCATCAGTATGCCCGGTTGTTAAGTGGTTCTGGTATTTTGAATGTCTCCGGTAACGCCACCGAAACCCTTTATAACAGTGTGGTAGCGCTCAGTGCTTCTTTAAATATTCCCGCTTCGCTAAAAGCCTCAGGGGTTTCGGAAGCGGATTATCTGGGCGCCCGGGAAGAAATGCTTAATAAGGCGATGGCTGATATTTGCACCACGACCAACCCGGTGGAAGTGACCAGAGAAAAACTGGGAGGCGTTATGGACCAGGCCTATTATGGATTTTAAATAAATTGCAAAAAAAGGTATAAAGCCAATGATTACACCTGGTTAAAGACAAGTTCTTTAACCAGGTGTTTTTGATTAGGGAGCTATTTTGATAGCCTGCTAGGCATTCATCAACGGAATGATCTTAGATAAAACAACGGCATCATCATCTTTATAGGTTATAGTAACTTTTAATAGTAGGGGTGTTGAAATCCAATAACGGGATTGAAATCAGCGATTGGTTTTTTAAGTATTGAGAAATCAGACTTTTAGGCAAGAAACTATAGCCAATACCATCTAATAAGAAGGGAATCAGCTTACTACTATTGTCAATTTCAAATTTGAATTGATGGTGAGGAGGAAATAATTCACGGATGAACAACCCGACTTTCTGGAGCGCAAAATTACAGAAAAGATAATCAAGAGCGATTAGATCTTTCTGAACAATGCCACCAGCAAAATCGGTATTGTTTTTGGCGGTTACCAGAATCAGTTCATCTTCTTTAAAGGGTGTACAAAGATAGTCGTTTTTTGTAAAGGGAATATAGGTAAAGGCGATGTCGATTAAACCGTCCTGAAGAAATGAAAGCACTTCAAAGGAATGATTGATGATGATTTTGGTGGACATGTTCAGATCATTGGTCAGCACCGAACGGATCAGGGGATACAAATAATTTTCATAGATCGAGTTGGTGGTACCAAAACGTATCAGCTTGCTGTTGAAATCTGGGGCATTGATTTGTTCAATAGCACTTTCTTCCAGTTCGAGGAGTCGCTTGGCATAGCCTAAAAATAGTTTCCCCTCGGGCGTCAGGACAACCTGTTTTTTATCCCGAATAAAGAGTGGTTTTCCCAGGGATTTTTCCAGCTCAGCGATCCGGTTGGTAACGGTGGATTGGGCCACAAAAAGCAACTTGGCAGTCTGAGTAAAATTTTTAGTGGATGACAATTGGATAAACGTTTTTAAATGCTGGGTATCCATAAGAACTCCTTGATCGCAAATTCGAATTGATAAGATCGATAAGATCTATTTCACAAATTATATAACATCCACTATAATTAAACAATCAATTCAAAAGAGAATTCCCGGGAGGATCGAAGATGGAAGACTGGAATGTAACACTGTATCGTCAATTTGAAAAAGAGCGGGTACAACCGTCAGTGGACTTAGTAAAAAGAATTGAAGGCGATTCCTTTAAACGGATCATCGATATTGGGTGCGGATCGGGCATGAGTACGTTGCCACTGCGAAATCGTTTTAAAGAAGCAGAAATTTTCGGAGCAGATTCGTCACCATCAATGTTAACTCAAGCAAAAGAAACGGTGAAAGATGTAACCTGGCTGGAAAGAGACTGCAGCAAACCGATGGATGATTTAGGACGGTTTGATCTGATTTTTTCGAACGCCGCCCTGCAATGGTTTGAAAATCAGGCAAAGGTGATAAAAAACTTAAGTGGCATGTTGCAGCCAAAAGGATTATTAGCGGTTCAAATCCCCTATTTTTCCGCGATGACAATTGCGGATTGTATTGAAAAAGCCGTGCAGACATATGATCCAGATATATTCAAGGGAATTGAAAAAGATTTACACCGGTCTTATGCACCGGGATTTTATTACGATATATTGACCAATCATTTTTGTAAAATCGAATTATGGCAAACTAACTATTTTCATTTGATGAATGCTCCTGAAGATATTTTAGAATTTTGTATGAGTACCGGCTTAAGGCCTTATGCCAATCGATTCGCAGAGAATCAAAAGGCTGAATTCTATACTAAGGTATTAAACGAGATAAAAAAGGGGTATACTGTTCAGAAAGACGGAAAGATTCTGTTTGAATTTAAGCGGATATTTTTTATTGGGATGAAATAGCCGGATCGAATGCAGAAAAGGAAAAGAGGATTAAATATGATGACGATTGTTTTTTATGGATTGGCGGCCATTGGGCTCGTTTTTTCCTTGGTCAAAAGCCGGGAAAAAACAAAAATGGCCTTGATGAAGGCTTTAAAAGCCTTTGAGAATATTTTGCCCCAATTTTTGGGGATTGTGTTGCTGATTGGGGTGATCCTCAGCCTATTGTCACCGCAGCAAATTTCCCAACTTATCGGAGAAAACTCAGGATGGGTGGGGGTGGTCATTGCCACAGTGATTGGCTCAATTACATTAATACCGGGTTTTCTGGCCTTTCCCCTGGCAGCGGCACTACTTCAAAACGGCGCAGGATATATGCAAATTGGCGCTTTTGTATCCAGTTTGATGATGGTGGGAATTGTGACCATGCCGGTTGAATTTCTGTATTTCGGGAAAAAGGCCACATTGTTAAGAAATGGCATGGGGTTAGTCTTTTCGATATTGGTTGCGCTGGTCATTGGAGGGATTTTGTCATGAAAAAGAAGAGCGTCGAATTGGTCAAGCGGTATCGCTTTTTTGTGATAATGATTGCGGTCACCCTGGTTATACTGGCTGTCAGACCAGCCATGGGGGTTCAGGTCTACAGCCTGGCAATCAGCAGTGTGTTAGAAATGCTGGGGGTACTGCCGCCGATCTTTATTTTAATTGGTCTATTGGATGTCTGGGTAAAAAAAGAAACAATGGTCAAATACATGGGCAAAGATTCGGGGATTATTGGGGTATTATTGGGATTCTTTCTGGGAGCTGCCGCCGCCGGTCCGCTTTACGGGGCCTTTCCGGTGGCTGGGGTATTCTTAAACAAAGGCAGTCGGTTGGCCAATGTTTTTATTATCGTCGGGGCCTGGGCATCGATGAAAATACCCTTGCTGCTTTTTGAAGTGGCGGCGATGGGCTGGCAGTTTACCCTGATCCGTTTGGTGATGGATGTTATCGGGGTACTGGTGATTGCCTATAGTATGGAAAGAATTCTCACCGATGCGGATGAGCGGCAGATCTATGAGTTGGCCCGCAAGATGAATCAATAGCTAACGGTGGCAGCACCACATAAAAAAGACACCCTTTCATTGATGAAGGTGTCTTTTGATTTAATGGTGGATTTGAAAAATTTAACTCAGTGAAGCTGCCAAGCCAAACAGTGCAATCATTGCCACAATGGCAATAACCGCAAAGACGATGTTGATAATAATCAGCACCAGACCAATGGTTTTACCGGTCTTGGCTTTTTTATTATCCGGATCAGCGGCATACTCTTTTTTGCCGTAGACAAAAGCCATGATGGCAGTGACTAGACCAGCCAGGCTGACAATTGAGGCGATGGTACTCAGACCGATCGTTGTCAAAATGATATTGACACCAATACAAATTAAAGAAATAATGCCAAAGGTAAACCCCTTCATTCCATCTTCAAAACTCATAATCCCTATTTCAAAATTGTTTCTGAGTTTATTATACCCGAAAAGAATAGCTGTAAACGAGTAATTTATTAGAAAATCAAGATTTAACAAATTTTAGTGGTCGGGAAATGACTCGATGTGGCTTTTTTTAGCGCGCTGACGCAGACATTGTGATAGCCTGACTGCTGATAGACTGGATAAAAAAATATATTTCAGCTATAATGGGGTCATGAAAAATTTTGAAACCTTTAAACAATCCTATCAAATAAAACTAAATCTCCAGCAGGAACAGGCGGTGGTGCGAACCCGAGGTCAGAGCCTCTTGCTGGCGGTGCCGGGCAGTGGTAAAACGACAGTGATTATCTGTCGGATCGCCTATTTGCTGGAGGTTTTACAAATCGATCCGGGGGAAATTCTGACCCTGACTTTCAGCCGGATGGGGGCCCGGGATTTAAAAGCCAGATATACCAAACTGTTTGGCGAATCCCAGGCAAAAACCCTCCATTTCAGCACCATCCACAGCTTTGCTTTGGGGGTTATCCGTCATTATGAGCGGAGCTACCGACGTCGGGCCCATACGGTACTGGGGAATAACACGCCGGTGATCCGGGAGTTATACCGGCAGCTTTTTCAGGAGCATCCGGGGGAAGTTGAACTGGGCGAAATTTGTCAACGGATCGGCTTTTGTAAAAACATGATGCTGACCGAGGCAGAAATAAAACTGCTGCCACCACTGGAGGTTGATTTTCTGGCAATCTATGAAGCCTATGAAAGCTATAAACGCCAGGAACAACTGATGGATTTTGATGACATATTAAAATATGCCTGGGGACTATTAAAAAAGTACCCTGAAATGCTGGCCTTTTTTCAGAATAAGTATACCTATATCCATTTGGACGAAGCCCAGGATACGTCAAAGATTCAGTTTAAAATCATTGAACTATTAACCGGGAAAAACGGGAATCTTTTTATGGTGGGGGATGAGGATCAGAGTATTTATGGTTTTCGGGGCGCTTTTCCTGAGGCTTTACTGACCTTTAAAGAGACCTGGCCCCAGGGCGAGGTCTTGCTGATGGAAACCAATTACCGCAGCACCCGGCAGATAGTTGACAAGGCCAATGCCTTTATCAAGCTAAACCATGAGCGCTACCAAAAAGAAATGGTGGTGCCTGGGGACAGGTCGTTTACTGGGGTGCCAATTGCCCGGGAATGGGTGACGTCCAGCGAAGCTCAGTATCAGCTGATCATTGAAGCAATCCGCCGGGAAGGCAAGGAAATCGCGGTGCTCTATCGCAACAATGAGTCGGCTATTCCCCTGGTGGATCTCTTTGATGTGGCTGGAATCACTTATCAGATCAAGGAACATAGTCCACAGTTTTTCGGTCATTTTCTAATTAAGGATATCCGGCTTTTTTATGAGTTTGCAATTAATCCGGATGATATCAATTTATTCACCCAGGTTTACTATAAGATGGATACGGCCATCTCCCGGGAAACCATCAACCAGCTGGAGCGGCGACATAAACCTGGCGAAAATGTCCTTGACACCCTGATCAAGATCAGTGGTGACCGGGCCTGGCAGGTTAAACGGCTAGAAGAGCTTAAGGACGGGTTTGAAAAACTACAGACGGTGCCGCCGCAGCGGGGAATTGTGATGATTCTGGATAGCCTGGGGTACCGCTCTTATCTCAATTTCAGGATCAGTTCCGGGCAATCAGAAGAAAGTATAGAGCAGAAGCTGACGGTGCTTAAAATTCTCGGGGGTCGGGTTAACAATTTTCCGGACTTTTTTGCTAAGTTGGAAATGCTGTCTGAAAAGCTGCAGGAGCCTCAAACCAGAAAAGCGAAAACACCCCGAGTGACCCTGTCGACCCTCCATTCCAGCAAAGGGCTGGAATTTGAAAAGGTCTTTATCATTGATGCCACCGAAGGGCAGATTCCCAATGTCTCCAATACCCCGGAAGATGCCAAGGCCTACGCCGAAGAAGTCCGGCTCTTTTATGTCGGCGCCACCCGGGCCAAACAGGAGCTGATATTTCTCTGTGTCAAACACCGGGACAAGGACATCAAACCATCGCCGTTTATTTCTTATTTAATTGATGGGCTGCCCCGCAAAAAAGCGGCGGCGGAAAAACCGGGGCTTCGGCATCGTGAGAGTTTTGGCCGTCAGCAGGGTAAATGGCAAGATTATCATACCGGTGCGGCCAGCGGTGCCACCGTCGATCTACAGGCTTATCAGCAGGGTCGGGTAGTGATCCATCAGCGTTTTGGGGCCGGTACCATTCTGACCCGTAACGGCAATATTGCCAGTATCCATTTTGAGAGCGCCGGGGAAAAGAAAATGAATCTGGCTGTCTGCCTGGAAAACGGTGTGATCAAATGATGGGTTGTGTTTAATCAGGTTGTGGCAAACTACCGTACCGGTCAATTGTTAATCTGTTGTATGCTGCAGACTCGGACAGGCTATCGTCATGTCCGCTCTGATGCATACAACATGATTTGTCGTTACTGATACAGCTGTTGTAAATCGTCAAATCAGCAATGTTTTCTTGACAAAAATATAAATTAGGGCTATACTCAGAAAAAACAAACCGGTGATGGTGGAGTAAAGTCAGCAGCGCATTTAAAGCGAGTTGGGGATGGTGAGAGCCAAACAGGAAGCGGACTGGCATAATGGGCACCTGAGGGTGTGAGGAAAGGGCAGGGCCTGAGTATTTCACAACGTTTCATCCACGTTAAGGGATGGCAGATGTGATGGCATTTGCAGATCAAGTGCACAGGTTAGATTAGCCTGTGAATAAAGGTGGTACCGTGGGTTATTTTGACTCATCCTTTTATTGTTGCAGACAATAATGGGATGGGTCTTTTTTTATTACAGGAAAGAGGAAAAGAACAATGGAAACATTAAAAAATTTACAAGCGCTGGTCAAGCGACTGGAAGAGAAGAGTCCTTTTTATCAGCAACGGTTTAAAGCCGCTGGAATTGTGGCGGATGATATTAACACCATGGCTGATTTTGAGCAGCTGCCTTTTACTGATAAGGGTGATCTCCGCAATGCCTATCCCCTCGGTTTGCAGGCGGTACCGGACAGTGAGGTGGTACGGATTCATTCTTCATCGGGAACCACCGGCCAGCCGGTGATCATTCCCTATACCGCCAGCGATGTAGCTGATTGGGCGGAAATGTTTGCCCGTTGTTATCACTATGCCGGGATGACCGATGAAGACCGGATTCAGATTACCCCAGGCTATGGGCTCTGGACTGCCGGGATCGGCTTTCAGGCCGGGGCCGAGAAAATGGGGGCGATGGCGATTCCGATGGGGCCGGGGAACACCCAGAAACAATTGCAGATGATGGTCGATTTAAAAGCTACGGTGCTGGCCTCGACCTCATCCTATGCTCTGTTGCTGGCCGAAGAGGTGGCCAACCAGAATCTGGGCGATCAGATTCATTTAAAACGGGGTGTCATCGGTTCGGAACGCTGGGGCGACAAGATGCGCAGCCGGATTGCCGAAGAGCTGGGAATTGAGCTGTTTGATATTTATGGCCTGACCGAAATCTATGGTCCGGGCATTTCCATCGATTGCAGCGAACACGATGGGCTCCACTACTGGTCGGATTATCTGTACTTTGAAATTCTCGACCAGGAAACGTTGCAGCCGGTGCCAGAAGGAGAATATGGTGAACTGGTGATCACCACCTTCCGGAAGGAGGGGGCACCGCTGCTGCGCTACCGTACCCATGATATCACCCGCTTTATTCCCGGCCCCTGTGCTTGTGGCTCTGTTCATCCCCGCCATGACCGGATTATTGGCCGCACTGACGACATGGTCAAGGTCAAGGGGGTCAACATTTACCCTGGCCAGATTGACGAGCTCTTAAAAACGGTGGCGGGGGTCAGTAGTGAATATCTGGCCACGGTCGATCATCAGGACGGTAAAGACCGGGTTGTTCTGGCGTTTGAAGTCTTAAACGGCATTGATCAAAAAGCAATCGAAGAGGAGGTCAAACGTCAGTTTAAATCCCGGGTGGGCTTAAGTGTCATTCCCCAGGCCAGCTCGATTGGCTCCTTGCCCCGATCCGAGAAAAAAAGCATCCGGATCATTGATCGTCGTTTCAGTTAAGTAGACAACCCCGGGGATCAGATCGTTTCGAAAAGCCGTCTTTCTAAAAAGTTGCCAGAAAAATTGATTTTTTATCCGGAATTGGGTATAATGAATTCGGCCACCTTGATTTAAGAGGAGAAAAAAATGAAAACAAAAAAACAAAAGAAAAACCGATTCAAAATCGTTCTCAACGAACCCACTGGCGAGAGTTCCGGGTGCAAGATCATTGAAGATACCGAAACAGGAATTAATTACTTATATCATTTTGATGAATTTGGCGGCGGACTCACGGTACTGATTGATGAAGAAGGTGAACCTTTAGTTGCCCCTGAAAAATAAAATACCCAGACCCTGAAAGAGATTTTCTTTTTCAGGGTTTTTGTATGCATTTTATTTCCGGTAAAAGTTTATTTCCATAAAATAGGTGTATAAACAAAAAAGGATATAAAAAATTGAACCCAAGAATTTAGCACCGAAGTGTTTGGCAGAGACCAGAATAAAAAAATGGAGGAAAAAATGAATACTTATATTGAAGATATTTTTGCCAGAGAAATACTGGATTCCCGGGGAAACCCAACCATTGAAGTGGATGTGATACTGGAAGATGGCACCATGGGCCGCAGCATTGTCCCTTCAGGGGCCTCCACCGGGGCCTTTGAAGCGGTGGAACTGCGGGACAAAGATTGCAGTCGCTATCAGGGTAAAGGGGTATTAAAGGCGGTCGACAGCGTGGCTTATGCCCAGGAGTTTCTGGTGGGCATGGATGCTTCCGATCAGATAGCCGTTGATGGAGTGCTGATTTCTCTGGATGGCACTGAAAACAAAAGTAAGCTGGGTGCCAATGCGATTTTGGGGATTTCCATGGCTACGGCCCATGCGGCGGCCAAATCATTAGGGTTGCCCTTTTATAAATATCTGGGTGGCGTTAATGCCAAACTGCTGCCGACCCCGATGATGAACATTTTAAACGGCGGGGAACATGCCGACAACAATGTTGATATTCAGGAGTTTCTGATTATGCCGGTGGGTGCCCGGGACTTTCGGGAAGCGGTGCGGATGGGCTCAGAAATCTTTCATCAGCTCAAAAAAGTGCTTGGCGAAAAAGGGATGGCCACCTCAGTGGGCGATGAAGGCGGTTTTGCCCCGAATCTCAAATCCAATGAAGAAGCGCTGCAGTTGATTGTAGAGGCCATTGAAGGCGCTGGCTATCTTCCGGGTGAAGATGTCCAACTGGCGATGGACGTAGCAGCTTCGGAAATGTATAATGAAGAAACCAAAAAATATTTTTTGGCTGGTGAAGGGGTTGAAAAAACTGCCGAGGAAATGATTGCGTTTTATGAAATATTAATTGACAAGTACCCGATTATTTCAATTGAGGATGGTCTGGATGAAGAGGATTGGGATGGCTGGAAAATCATGACCGAGCGGCTGGGGAAAAAGGTTCAGCTGGTTGGAGACGATATTTTTGTCACCAATACTGCGCGTCTTAAACGGGGTATTGATAGCGGCGTGGCCAATTCAATTCTGGTCAAAGTCAATCAGATCGGCACCCTGACCGAAACCTTGGATACCATTGAAATGGCTAAGCGGGCTGGTTATACCGTGGTGGTTTCCCATCGCTCCGGGGAAACCGAGGATGTTACCATTGCCGACCTGGTGGTGGCCGTCAATGCCGGACAGATTAAAACCGGGGCACCATCCCGAACCGACCGGGTGGCAAAATACAATCAGCTGATGCGGATTGAAGAACAGCTGGGTCTGCTGGGTGACTACGCCGGGAAAGATGCGTTTTATAACATCAAATAAAGAAAACACAAATAAGGAAGTGAAGAGTGAAAAATAACGTTGGT
>NZ_DJGY01000062.1:0-54348 GCF_002435675.1 Acetobacterium sp. UBA5834
GGTAGTGTCAATAATTTTTCGCAAAAATGGAAACAACCATTTGGGAAATAAAAATCACCCAACAATTGAATCATTTTCCTGAAGTACCATTTCTTTCAGATGATCCATGTTCATGTAGCGTTTCACACCCCATTCAGTGCCGGCAACATGACGTAGCCTGGCACAAACAAGCATTAACGCACTCTGACCATCCGGAAAAGCACCAATGGCTTTAGTCCGCCGTTTTATTTCCCGATTCAACCGTTCAATGGTATTGTTAGTTCGAATTCGTGTCCAGTGCTGAGATGGAAAACCCATATAAGTGAGGGTTTCATCAATGCCATCTTCGAGTTTTTTGGCCGCTGCAGACAGCTTCATTTCCCGGAGTTTTTGAGCCACCTGCTTTGCTTTTTCCTGAGCGGAAACCCGGCATTCCTGGGCGTGAATAGCTTTAAGCATCATCGATACGGTCTTCATTTTATTGCGTGGCGTGACTGAAAAGATATTGCGGTAGAAATGGACGGTGCAACGCTGATACCGGGCATCCGGGAAAACTTCGGGAATGGCATTAAGCATTCCAAGGTTTTTGTCACCAATAATCAGTTGAACCCCTTTGAGGCCCCGGCTTTTCAGCCAGACAAAGAATTCATGCCAGCTGTCATGATCTTCCTTCATGCCTTCAGCGGCGCCTATGATTTCGCGACAGCCATCTTCGTTAACACCGATGGCAATCAGTACGGCAACGTTCTGAATTTCACCACCCCAGCTGCGTTTCAGATAAATCCCATCGACATAAACATAGGGATAGTTCCCGGACAGTGGTCGGGAACGCCAAGTTTCAATGTGGCCATAGGCTTTTTTATTCAGATTGCTGATGGTGCCCGGGGATACCCTGGTTCCCCACAGGGCTTCGGTAATATCTTCCACACGACGGACTGAAACACCAGCGAGATACATTTCAATCAGCGCTTCCTCCACTGAGCATTCCCGGCGTCGGTAGCGCTCAATGATTGCCGTTTCAAAGGGGATTCCCTTGAGTTTTGGCACTTTCAAGGTCACTTCGCCTGCTGTTGTATGAAAATTCCGGTTATAATGACCGGAACGATGGCCTTTTCGTCCTTCACTTCTTTCATACTTATCGGCATTGATCAGTACATCTGCTTCCTGATCCAGCATGGCATTGAGCGTTTCTTCGACGCTGTTTCTCACCAGATCACGCAATTCATTATGGATAATTTCCTGGTTCAGTTGTATAATATTCTCAGACATGGTTTTAGCCTCCTGGTTTATATTTGGTTGTGGTGACTTTATTCTACCAAATGGCTATAGACCATGTCTATTTTTCGTTATTCACTTTTGCGAAATATATTATACGTTATCAACAACAAAAGGAGCTGCAGCGAAGGACGAAGCATAAATTAATTATCAGCAAAAAAACAAGGATGATCCGAAGATCATCCTTGTTTTTTATTCGACTAATTGTGAGATCTTAATACTTTTGGTATGTTCGATGGGTTCCCAGATTTCGATTGGTTTGATAAAACATAAAACATTAATGGGAATCCAGGAAGCCAGATATAACCAGAAAGAAAAAACCGAAACATTATTAATCTGACGAATCTTTTTACCTTCCAGCCATAATACCATGGCGGTAAAGACCACACTGAAGATGACACCACCAACTGAAAAGAGGATGGCAAAGGTTAAAGCGTTGGACCAGACAGAGGTGGTGACAAAGAGCATACCCAGGATGATAAATGAACAAATGGTATAGATACAGGTCAGCACCTGCATAAAGGGGGAAACCAGAAACATTAGCATATCCAGGGCACAACGGTTTTTATCGTTGATCACGGCATCGATGAGCTGTTGGGAATACTGGTTAAAACATTGAATGGTACCAGTCGACCAACGCTTACGCTGGGACCAGGATTGATCAAAGGCAATCGGGTGCTCGTCATAGGTAATGGCTTCAGGTACCCAGGCAACCCGGTAGCCCTTAATAATGCACTGGGTGGTAAATTCGATATCTTCAGTCAGACTGAACGTTTTAAATCCTTCTTTTTTGATGACATCAGCATGCATCATAAATCCGGTACCATTTAAGGTGGCTGACCAGCCGAGTTTGTGACGGGCCAGGTTCATAAAGCGGTTTAAGGTCCAGTAAAACACGGACTGACAACCAGAAATCCAGGAATCATCCGGGTTCTTGCTGTCCCGGTAGCCTTGGGCAATTTTTTCACCTGATTCAAGAACATTATTCATGGTCGAAACAAAGTGCTTATCGACCAGATTATCAGCATCGAAAACGCAGAAAGCATCATAGATGTCATTTTCGGCAAAAATATAATCAAAAAACTGGGAAAGGGCAGCTCCTTTTGATTTGACTTCTGCTGTACAGGTCATGATTTTAGCACCATGTTCAAGGGCCACTTCTCTGGTATTGTCAGTGCAGTTATTGGGAATCACATAGACATCCATCAGTTCTTTGGGATAATCCTGCTGATGCAGACTTTCGATGAGGTTTCCAATAACCGCAGCCTCATTTCGGGCGGCAACCACCACAGCAATGCGGTTTTTGGGAGGGGAGAGGGTATATTTATTGTGTTTGGTATATCCAAATAAGCCAATTCCGAGATAATAGATACCATAAATAAAAAACGGGATACCTAAAATAAATAACAGAGTAAAAATTTGTGAAACCATCTCTCTTTAATTTCTCCTTTATATTCAGTTACATCGATCGTTTTGAGAACCGAAAACAAGTTGTGTTGTTCGGTTCAAATAACTACCTGATATAGTATAAATGCTTTTTTATCATGACACAACCACCAGGAATGATTATTCATGGTGGTTGTGTGAGTTTATGTTCGTCGCATTTAAGTTGTCTCATTTTAACATGAAACAGACTTTTTATCAAGGATAGGGACTACTTCCTGAAAACGAGATCATCAATATTTTAAGGTTATTCAAAGGTTTGTATCGGTTATTCGGCTTATATATCCTCTAAATTATCTTTGATCAGTCGAGTTCGGGGCATTTCATTTTTATGCATGTTGGCGTAATAGCCCCAAACCATTAGCAATCCAATTGGCCAAAGCAGAAGGCACCACAATAACAACCACCACTTAGAGTAATAAAAGGGTTTTTTTTCTGTGTTATCATCGGGTATCTTTTCTTCCATCATATCTAATTTATCATCTAACATTGTCACATCCTCCTTTAATTTCTTTTATTAACATATAGATACCCAAAAACTGTAATAAACAACAAAAAATAAAATCAATGGGTTCATTTTTAATTCATATTGATTGGTTAGAATGCCGATACTAAATAAATTCAGTAAGTGGAGGATCGACGTGAAAAAAGGAAGTACAAAGAAAATTGTGATTGGTAGTATCATTGGGGTGTTGATGATTGGCGGAGGATTTTTGGGCTATCAGGTACTGGCAGATTCGGCAACGACTCAGTACACAAAAACCACCGTTACAGTGGGTAATATTATTAATGACAACCGTTTTACAGGGGTCATTGAGAGTCAGTCCCGGGAAGCGATTGTTGCGACCAGTACCCTGGAAATAAGTGAGCTATATGTCAGCGAAGGCGAACTGATTGCTGAAGACACTGATCTTTATGAACCCGTCACTGGGGATATCGTCACATCATCTGTGGCTGGAGAAGTCGCCGATATTTTTTATGAGGTCGATGATACGGTGGCTGCCGGGGAGAAAATTATGGAAATCGTTGATTTTAATAACCTTCAGTTAAGCATCAAAGTCGACGAGTATCAGTTGTCAACGCTGAGCGTTGGGGCTCCGGTTACCATTAATATTGACAGCATCGGGCGTAGTGTTCCGGGCACTGTCAGTGAAATCAGCCGGGAAGCTAAAAATGAAAATGGGGTCGCTTATTTTACTGCGATTGTAGATTTTTTAGGGGATCCGCAAATTCGCATTGGCATGAATGCAGAGGTGGTTATTGTAAAAGAGCAGGTCGAAAATGCCGTGATGGTTCCGGTGACGGCTATTTTATTTGGGGAGGATAATATGACTTATGTGCTGGTCAAGGGCGAGTCAACGGATCCCGAGCAGCGCCCGGTAACTACCGGGATTACCGATGGCATTAACATTCAAATCATCACCGGTTTAAGCGAGAATGAGGTGGTTTGTGTGCCCATCCTGGACGCCACCGAGGCAACAACCTTCCAGCGACCAGAAAGCGGCGGTGGAATCTGATGAAAGAAAAAATTCTGGAAATGAAAAATCTCGTTAAAACGTATACCATGGGTGATGAGGAGCAGGTGGTTCTAAAAGGCATTGATCTAAAAATCAATCGGGGTGATTTTTTATCGGTGCTGGGCCCATCGGGCTCGGGCAAATCCACCTTGATGAACATTATTGGTTGTCTGGATGTACCCACCAGTGGCAGCTATTATCTGTCCGGAGAACGGATTGAGGATCTGCCGGAGACGGCGCTTTCGCATATCCGTAACCGGGAAATCGGCTTTATCTTTCAGCAGTTCCAACTATTGCCCCGACTATCAGCCCAGAAAAATGTCGAGCTGCCATTGATTTATGCTGGTGTCCCGGAGAAAGAACGACAGCTCCGCAGTGCCGATATTTTAAAACGGGTGGGACTGGCCGAAAAAATGAAAAACCGGCCCAATCAGTTATCCGGCGGTCAGCAGCAGCGGGTGGCCATTGCCCGGGCGCTGGTGACTGAACCAACCATTTTGCTGGCCGATGAACCCACCGGCGCCCTGGATCAACAGACCGGTCATCAGATTATGGAACTGTTTAAAGAACTGTATCAGGAAGGAAAAACCATTGTGATGATTACCCATGATGGCGATGTCGCTAAAAATGGTAGCCGGATTGTGCGGATTGTTGATGGGAATCTCAGCGAGGGGGTATACAATGCTTAAGGAAAGTATTAAAATGGCGTTAGAAAATATCATCAGCAATAAAATGCGCTCCTTTCTCACCATGCTAGGGATTATTATCGGGGTGGGATCGGTGATTGCCCTGATTACCATTGTCTCGGGAGCGACCAGCACCGTTACCGATCAGGTGGCCTCAATGGGGGCTAATACCGTGACCATTCAGGTTCAGGGAACACCGCTGAAACAGGGACTGACCCAGGGGAATGTCACTAAAATTTCTGAGCTTTCAAATATTGAAGGAATTGCCCCGACCATTTCCGGCCAAACGACGGTGGCTTTCGACGGCAAGACCATGGATGAGATCAGCCTCCAGGGAAAAAATGATGTTTACTTTCAAAACACTGAAGATGTCATTTCGGCTGGGCGAATCATTAATCCTGTTGACACTGAAAATAAAAGCCGGGTGGCTTTAATTGGAAATGATATTGCCAACGAACTTTATGTCGGGAAAAACCCCATTGGCCAGGAAATAAAAATCGGCGGCATTACCTATCAGGTCATTGGCATCTTACAGGAATCGGACAGCTTTGCTCAGGCGGATACCAATAAGGCAGTGATGATTCCCTACACCACCGCTATGGGGGTCGTTGGCGCCAAGTACATTAACAGCTTGACTGTTTACATTGCTGATGAGGCTCTGGCGGACACGACCACCCGGCAAATTGAAGGGGTTTTAACCAAAGCTTTTAACGGTGATGATGATGGCTACTCGATTGTAAACATGCAGAGTATTCTAGAGACCATAGCAGAAATGACCAGTATTCTGTCGATGATGCTGGGTGGCATCGCCTCAATTTCGCTGGTCGTCGGGGGGATTGGAATTATGAACATGATGCTGGTTTCGGTCACTGAACGAACCAGCGAAATCGGCTTGCGCAAGGCCCTGGGAGCAGAGCCGAAGCAGATTCAGCTCCAGTTTCTAATTGAATCAGTGGTGCTTTGTCTGATTGGTGGCATCATCGGCTTTGGGCTGGGGGTCGTTCTGGCCTGGGTCGTGGCCAACCTGATTGGAACCAGTTTTGCTCTGACGGCTTCCACCGTTTTATTGGCAATCGGCTTTTCCGCTGCCATCGGCGTTGTTTTTGGCTTCATGCCAGCCCGCAAGGCGTCCCGACTCAACCCGATTGATGCCCTGCGCAGTATTTAGGAGAAAAACAGGAGAAAGAAATGTTTCGTATTTTGATTTGTGAGGATGATAACCATATTCGCCGACTGTTTCGGGATGTTCTGGAGAAAGAAGGTTATTCGGTGTTTGAAGCGATTGATGGCGTTATGGCCTTGGATGCACTGGAAAAAAACCACATTGATCTGCTGATCACCGATGTGATGATGCCCCACATGGATGGTCATGCCTTAACCAAAACCCTGCGGGACGGCGGCCTGGAGCTGCCGATCCTGATGATCACCGCCCGGGAAAGCATCGATGATAAAAAATCCGGTTTTAAAGCCGGAACTGATGATTATATGGTTAAGCCGGTGGACATGGATGAAATGCTGCTGCGGGTCTTTGCCTTATTACGGCGAGCCAAAATTGCCAATGAACAGCGGCTGGTGGTGGGAAAAACAGTTCTGGATTATGAAGCCTTGACCTTAAGCATCGGGGATGAAACCATCACCCTCCCTAAAAAAGAGTTTCTGTTGCTGTTTAAACTATTATCGGCACCGAACCGGATTTTTACCCGGGCTCAGATTATGGATGAAATATGGGGCTATGAAAGTGAAAGTGATCACCGCACGGTGGATGTTCATATCAAACGGTTACGGGAAAAACTGGAACACAATCAGGATTTCGAAATCATCACCGTTAAGGGCCTGGGATATAAGTCCCGGGTTTTATAGTGGAGACTAAGGAGTTATATGAAAAATAAAATTTTTCATTCAATTTATACAAAATTTCTGGTGACCTTTTTAGGGGTGCTTTTTTTCTCCTCGACCCTCACCTTTGGCGTGATTTACTGGTCACAACTGGGCAATATTCTCGAACAGCTCCGGGTAGAACTGGTCAATCAGGCCCAGGCAGTTCAGATTCTTAATCAGGAAAAGTTGGGGGATGATGTCATTGTCAATTTATATAGCCAGGGCATTGTGGTGTCCCGGATTGTTGCCAGCTTGGATGAAGTGGGGGTAACCTTAACCGATGCGGAGCAAAAAAAAATCGAAGCCGGGGAGATCGTCTATCTGAATACCCACCAGGCCCAGGATTTACCAATGGCATTGGGAAAACTGGCGGATGGCTATGTGGTCAGTCGGCCGAATCTGGAAAAAAATCAAATTGCTGGCTTTATGGAACTTCAGCGCACCACCATGCTGGTCACCTTGTTGATCGGATCGGTGCTGATTGTCATTGCGGTTGCGATGATTGCCAGACCGATTAAAGCGGTTTCTGAGGCTACAAAAAAAGTGGCCAATGGTGACTTTGATGTCAGGCTAACGGTTAGAGGAAAGGATGAACTGGCCGTGCTGGCGCAAAATTTTAATATCATGACGGCTGCCCTTTCCCGTAATGACTATATCCATCGAGATTTTGTCAGTAACGTGTCCCATGAGTTTAAAACCCCCATCGCTTCGATTAAAGGCTTTGGCAAGCTTTTAAAAGATCCCGATCTTTTGGAAACCCAGCGGCAGGAATATATTGATATTATTGTCGACGAAAGTGACCGGCTATGGAAACTATCAGCTAATGTGTTAAAACTCTCGGAGCTGGAGAATGGGGTTCTGGGTTTGAGAAAAGAAGCCTTTGCCCTGGATGAAGCCATCCGGCGGGTGATCTTGCTGCTACAGGAAAAGTGGGAAGCTAAAAATATCGATTTGGATATCCAGTTGGATGATACAATCTACCAGGGTGATCCCGAGCTGATGGCGATGGTTATTATCAATCTGTTGACCAATGCCATTAACCATAGCCCGACAGCTGGTCACATCAGCATTGCGCTGCACAAAACCGCCAAAGAAGTGGTTATCGAAATAGCCGATACCGGAAAGGGTATCGCTAAGGAAGACCAGAAAAAGATCTTTGATCGCTTTTATAAGGCCGATCAATCCCGCAGTACGCCTGGAACCGGTCTGGGACTCACCATTTCCCAGCGGATTGTGACGCTTCACGGGGGCACCATCGGGGTGGAGAGTGAGCCGGGAAAAGGCAGTCGTTTTTTGGTCAGACTGCCTCAATAAACAGTCACATATCAGTCAGTCCTCGATGCCTAAGTAGACGTTCCAACGGCTTTGCTGTTGAAACAGTTTGCTTAAAGGTCGGAGACTGGCTTTTTTACGTTGTCAGCAGCAGCAAAAAAGGTCAGAAAGACAGCTCTTTTTAAGATGCGCAGGGATTTAGTAATAAATTCTATTGAAGTTCACAAAAAAATAATATATCATGAAATTAGTTTTATTTCGATTACAATAAAGGATGTTGGCTGATATGACAATCTATGATTCGCTGTTTCTTTTATATTCCATTGGACTGGTTATTTCAATCATCTGTATTATCGGTGTGGCGCTTCAAAAACCGTCCGATGAGCAGAAGCTGATGCTCCTGATTGCTTTTTTTGCGTTTTTAATATCGCTGGGATATTGGTTGGGGATTCAGGCCAATTCGGCCGAAGCCATCATAATTGCTTACAAACTGATGTATTTGGGTGGCTGTAGTCTTTATTTTCTGTTCGTCCTGTTTTTTGTCCGTTATTATAAGATTAAGGCACCAATCCTTTTTTTTCCGCTCTTTGGCCTGCTTTGTCTGCTGTTAATTGGGGCGACCCTGACGATAGATCTGCACCACTGGTTTTATCAGAGCTATGCCTTTGTTTATAAAACCGGTGTGCCGGTGCTGCTTAAAGAATATGGCATTCTTCATACCATCTACATGATCATGGAAGCAGCTGTGGTCGTGGGGCTGATTGTGGTGGTGATCGATCAAAGTCGCAAACGGAAAGACAAGGAATGGTGGGAGCCATTGCTTCTGGTGGCGGTACCTTTAATTCCGGCAGCTATTCATCTGAGCAAATTATATCTGCCAATTCAAATTGAGATAGCAGCCATTGGCATTTTGATTTCCGAGCTCTTATTGATTGTGCTGATCTATCGACTCAAGATTTATGATATCAACGATACCGCCAAACAATTGATCATTGATTCGATGGATGATGCCATCATCGTGGTTGATCACAATTACCAGTACAAAGAAGTCAATGAACAGGCCATTGTACTGTTTCCGGATTTTGCCAAAGCCAAAAAAGACACCGGTCTGGCGGAGATCTCCCCGGATCTCGATCAGATCCTCAGAGCGCAAGAAACCAGTTTATGCTATCGTGAAAGCCGGATTTATGAACCGCGGATCAGAACGATCCGCCGCAACAGCCAGATCCGCGGCTATGTGATCTGGTATCAGGATGTCACGGAAGCGGAAAAACGCAAAGAACTGATTCTTAATTACCAACAAGATCTACAGCAGGAAGTGGTGCAGAAAACCGCCCAAATCAAAGAGATTCAGGAACAGGTCATCATCAGTTTTGCCAATATTATCGAAATCCGGGATACCATCACCGGGGAACATGTCCGCCGAACCAGTCTTTACGCCGAAAAAATTGCGGCAGTACTGCTTCAAAATGGCGATTATCCGGAGACCGTTAATGAACACTTTATCCGGCTGCTCTATGCGGCGGCACCGCTGCATGATGTGGGGAAAATTATGGTTTCTGACAGTATCTTGAATAAGCCGGGAAAACTGACAGAAGCAGAATGGATACTGATGAAAAAACATGCCGAAAATGGACAGAAGATTTTAGAAAATGCCCTGTCAAAAATTGAGGATGTAGATTATTATAAGATGGTTTGCGAGGTTGCCAGGTACCATCATGAGCGCTGGATTGGCGGGGGCTATCCGGATGCTTTATCGGGCGAAGCGATTCCTCTGAGCGCCCGGATTATGGCCATTGCCGATGTCTTTGATGCCCTGACGTCGGCTCGGCCCTATAAAGAGATCTATGATTTTGATACGGCCTTTGACATTATCAAAAACGAACGGGGCCTGCAATTTGATCCGATCCTGGTTGATGCATTTTTGTCAATTCGCAAAGAAATCGAAGCGATTGCGATTGATCAGGGAAACTAAAAAACGTTACATTAAAACAGGGAGCTGTTCGGATCGGTATGTCGACCCGGACAGCTCCCTGTTATTTGAAAGAATCGGTGAGATGAATTAGCTAAGTAGCGGATTAACCGCCAATAAATCTTCGGCCAATTCGTTTTCCAGCTCTTCGGCTTTTTCAAACTGCGAATTATAAAGCTTGGCATAAAAGCCATTTTCAGCCAGCAGATCGTAATGGTTGCCCTGTTCCACAATATCGCCTTCATTCATTACCAGAATCAGATCGGCATTTTTAATGGTCGATAAGCGATGGGCGATGACAAAGCTGGTTCGCCCTTCCATCAGGTTATCCATGGCTTTCTGAATCAGCACTTCAGTACGGGTATCCACCGAGCTGGTAGCTTCATCAAGAATCAGGATTTTCGGATCAGCTAAAATGGCCCGGGCAATGGTCAAAAGCTGTTTCTGACCCTGAGAGACATTGCTGGCTTCTTCATTTAAGCACATGTTATAGCCATCCGGTAGAGTGTGGACAAAATAATCCACCTGGGCGGCTTTGGCTGCCGCTTCCACCTCGGTATCAGTGGCATCGAGACGACCGTATTTGATATTGTCCCGGATGCTGGCATTGTAAAGCCAGGTATCCTGAAGGACCATCCCAAAGAGGCTGCGCAGATCACCCCGGCTGAAGTCTACAATATTGTGGCCGTCCACCAGGATGGCCCCGGATTCGACATCGTAAAAACGCATCAGAAGTTTGACAATGGTGGTTTTGCCAGCGCCGGTAGGGCCAACAATGGCGACCTTCTGACCTTCTTTAATGTGGGCCGAAAAGTCTTTGATAACTGGTTTTTCGGGATGATAACCAAAGTTCACGTGGTCGAAGTCGACCTGACCAGAAACGCTTGCCAGATCAAAAGCCGTAGTGCTTTCTTCCACTTCTTCCGCTTCATCCAGAAAGGCGAAGACCCGTTCGGCGGCAGCGGTGGTTTGTTGCAGAATGTTTGAGATATTGGCAATCTGCATAATTGGCTGGGTAAACTGGCGGACATATTGGATAAAAGCCTGGATATCACCAACGCTTAAGCGACCATTCACGGCCAGATAACCGCCGAGGATACAAACCGCCACATAGCCCAGGTTACCAATAAAATTCATCATTGGCATCATCAGTCCCGATAAAAACTGGGACTTCCAGGCTGAGCTGTAAAGGGTGGTGTTATAATGGTCAAATGTTTCAAAAGAAGCTTCTTCACCGTTAAAAGCCTTAACGACGTTGTGGCCACCGTACATTTCTTCGACATGGCCGTTAATGTGGCCCAGATAGGTTTGCTGTTCACTGAAATGAGGCTGGGATTTTTTAACAATGTTTACCACCACCACAAATGAGATCGGTACGATCAGCAGCGCCACAATGGTCATTTGCCAGCTGATTGAAAACATCATGATCAGTATACCCACCAGGGTCGCCACGGAGGTAATGATCTGGGTGACGCTCTGGTTCAGGGTCTGATTGACCGTTTCAATATCGTTGGTCAGAAAGGAGAGCACTTCGCCATAGCTGGTTTTGTCAAAATATTTAAAGGGCAGACGATTAATTTTGGCAAAAATATTGCGTCGCAATTCATAGGTGACTTTCATCGAAATGCCGGTCATGATATAGCCCTGTATATAGGAAAACAGCGCCGCAATGACGTA
The DNA here is from genome assembly GCF_002435675.1 of Acetobacterium sp. UBA5834. Lineage (NCBI taxonomy): Bacteria > Bacillati > Bacillota > Clostridia > Eubacteriales > Eubacteriaceae > Acetobacterium > Acetobacterium sp. UBA5834. Next base: position 11,700 of record NZ_DJGY01000062.1, read on the forward strand.
GAGACCAAGGAGCAGTAGCAGAATCTGACTGATATAGCCAAAGTCAATGCCCTTGCCATTATCGGCAATTAGATTCATAACCCCTTCAAAAAGAGCCGTGGTGGCATTACCCAGAATTTTTGGTCCAACAATCATAAAGACCGTCGAGGCAACGGCGAAGATCAGCACAAAGAAGAGTCTGATTTTATAGACCGACAGATAACGGGCCAGTTTTTTAAGGCTACCCTTAAAATCCTTGGCTTTTTCGCCGGGCATCATGCCAGCGGGGCCACCGGGGCCCCGGCCCATTCCGCCGCCGCCCATGGGGCCGCGTTTTGGTGTTTTGAGATTATTTTGATCGCTCATATGTTTAGTTCCTCCTCTGATAATTGTGAGGATGCAATTTCCTGGTAGGTGGCACAGCTTTTTAAAAGTTCATGATGGGTGCCCTTGCCAACGATTCGGCCATGATCCAGAACGATGATCTGCTCCGCATGCATAATGGTGTTGATTCGTTGGGCGACAATCAGCACCGTACTGTTACCGGTGTATTCTTTTAAAGCCCGGCGCAGAGCCACATCGGTTTTATAATCCAAAGCTGAGAAGCTATCATCAAAAATATAGATATCCGGTTTGCGCACCAGCGCCCGGGCAATTGATAATCGTTGCTTCTGACCGCCGGAAACATTGCTGCCACCCTGGGCGATTTCCCGCTCGAAACCATCAGGACTGCCTTCGATAAAGTCGGAGGCCTGAGCAACCTGAGCCGCAAGGGCCAGATCGTCATCACTGGCATTTTGATTGCCATAGCGCAGATTAGAAGCGATCGTACCCGAAAAAAGCACCCCTTTTTGGGGAATGTAACCAATCTTTTCCCGCAGATCATGTTGGGTAACTTCCCGGATGTCCAGACCATCAATTTTGACTGCACCAGCAGTCACATCAAAGAAGCGGGGAATCAGATTGATCAGGGTTGATTTACCCGAACCGGTAGACCCGATAAAGGCCGTGGTTTCGCCGGGCTTAGCTGCAAAGCTGATATCATGAAGGACATCTTCCTCAGCGCCTTCATAGCGGAAAGAGACGTGGTCAAATTCGAGGGTGGTCTGGGCGTTCATCGGCAGTTCTTTGGGGGTAGCCGGATCGACAATGCTGGGTTTAACCGCCAGCACTTCCTGAATCCGATCGCCGGAAACGGCCGCCCGGGGAATCATGATAAACATCATTGACATCATCAGGAAGGAGAAGATAATCTGCATGGTGTACTGCATAAAGGCCATCATATCACCAACCTGCATGGCGGCATCAGCGATTTGCTGGGCACCGACCCAGACAACCAGGAGGGTCACACCATTCATGATAAACATCATCGTTGGCATCATAAAGACCATCACCCGGTTGACAAAGAGATTATTGGCAGTGGTGTCCTTATTGACCGCATCAAAACGGTTTTCTTCAAATTTCTGGTTGCCGAAAGCGCGGACGACCATCAAGCCGGTCAGGCTTTCCCGGGTGACCAGATTCAGTTTATCAACCAGTTTCTGAATCAGTTTGAAACGGGGCATGGCAACGGTAAAAACGACCCCAATAAGTAACATAATCGCAACAACCGCGACAACGATAATCCAACCCATCGAGGTGGTTCGGCGCAGTGCCATAATAATCCCGCCAATGGCCAAAATCGGTGAATAGATGAGAATCCGGATGCCCATAATCAGCATCGTCTGGATTTGGGTGATGTCATTGGTGTTTCGGGTGATTAGTGAGGCGGTTGAGAATTTATCAAATTCGGTATTCGAGAAGCACTGAACTTTTCTAAAAACATCCTGGCGGAGGTTTTGGGAAACCCCGGCAGCGATGCGGGCTGAAAAGAAGCCGATTAAAATTGATGCCAGAGCGGCAATTAACGATAACAGCAGCATCAGTGCACCAATTTTTAAGATATAAAGATTCTGTATCGCACCAACATCGACACCCAGTTCAATATAGAATTGTTTGGTGAATTGAACGGCGGTTTGAATCTGCATCGATTCTGGAGTTTGGGCAGCTTGTTCCCGGGCCTCATCAAAGGTTGATGAAGGTAACTGCGTCAGCATTGGCAGAGCTGCATAAATCTGGGTAAAATCCAGGTCTGTCATGCTTTCGGAGGCGCTGGCATCGGCGGCTCCGGTATCCAGCGAACGCATGTAATTAATAAATGTCCAGGTAGCTTCGCCAAAAATGGGGTCTAGCGTAGCAAAGGTTTGCTCGGAAGGATCGGTCAGCACATAGATACTCTCGGTTTCCAATGCCGGAAATTTTGCCAGGGTGCTCTCATAATTGGGATTACTGGTATCCTCCGGGCTCATCAGTAGATAGTTATCGGCTACCGTTTGCTGATCATCCGCAGTCATAAAGGTTGTCATCAGGGTATAGCCGTCTTCACTGATGGCTTCCGGGGTGGCATGCTCGATCCCGTTTTGCTGGATACCGACATTGACAATATCGGACATGTAGTTGGGCAGATTCAAATCGGATATCGCTTGCACAAAAAGCAGCACCAGGGTAATGAACAGTACCCCCAGATAGGGTTTTAAATAGCGTGAAAGCTTGATCATGTTGTTTTCCTTTCTGCTTGGTCTTTTTGTTTCAGGCCGCATTGTTTTTGATCAATCTGATCAAAGGCGACCGCTAATTTGTCTAATAAAAGCACCAGCGCCTGGGCATCTTCTTCGCCCAGTAAGGTGGCGGCTTCGTCATAGATTTGGAAGCAGGATTTTGATACATCGGTTTCCAACTGAAGGCCTGCGGCAGTGAGGTTAACGTAAACCAGGCGGCGATCCTTGCTGGAGGCAATCCGCTCCACATAGCCATGTTTTTCCAACGTCGAGATGGTTTGAGAAACGCCAGGCATGGAAATGGCGGTTTCTCGACTGAGCTGGGAAATTTTAACCCCGGGGGCCAGCGGAAGATTATTAGTCAGGGCTGTTTTTTGTTCCTCGTCATACATTTTTTTAAGGGTTTTTAACATAAAAAACTCATGGGGTTTGAGATCCTGCATAAATTCTTTATGAATCCGCCCCATGCTTGATTTTTTAATGCGATGAAATGCCTTAAAAAGATCGTGTCCATTTAAATTCAATGATAACTCCTTTCGCAGATTAATGATTAACTGAGATAACAGTTAATCACCATAATAGTTAATTTACTTAAGTAAACATATTATAAACAAAGAGCAGAATTATGCAAGGTAAAAAACTTTTGAAAAGCATTAACACAAAAATTTATGCTATAATAGTTCAGTAACTTAAGGAAAATTAAGATAAGGAGCAGAAAATTGAATACAACCAAGAAAAAAGAAGCATTTAAAGAGACGTTAAAGTTTGCCTTCATCCAAACTGTGCCGGTACTTTTCGGCTATGTTTTCATGGGCATCGCCTTCGGCATTCTGCTGGAAAAAGCCGGATACAATTTCATCTGGGCATTCTTTATCAGTCTGATTATATACGCCGGTTCGATGCAATTTGTATTAATTGGATTACTGGGTGGCGGAATGGGATTATTGTCGTTGATCGTCCTGACCCTGTCGGTACAAAGCCGTCATATTTTTTATGGATTATCCTTTATTGAGAAATTCAAAGCAATGGGAAAATGGGGCTGGTATATGATTTTTTCGCTGACTGATGAAACCTATTCGCTGCTCTGTGGGATGAATATTCCCAAAGAACTAAATGAGAAACAGGTTTTTTTTACCGTAGCGGCCCTGGATCAGAGCTACTGGATTATTGGCTGTACCCTTGGGGCAGTCATCGGCAGCTTCATCGGCTTTGATACTACCGGCATTGATTTTGCCATGACTGCCCTGTTTGTGGTAATTTTTATTGAGCAGTGGTACAGTTATCAATCCCATTTACCGGCCCTGCTGGGGACGATTTGTGGGGTGGCATCGCTTGTTATCTTTGGACCTGGCGCTTTTATTCTGCCAGCGCTGATTGCGGCGGTATGCTTGCTGCTGGTTTTTAAAAACAGCATTAAAATCGGCGAGAATCAGGAGGTGTGTCAATGAGTACAGAATTTTTAACGCCGTTATTGGTAATTCTGGTGGTGGCCGCCTGTACCTTCCTGACCCGCTTTTTGCCCTTTGCCCTGTTTGGCGGGGGGAAGGAAGTACCCGCTCTGGTTAAAACCCTGGGTGATCTGCTCCCACCGGCGGTGATTGCCATTCTGGTGGTTTATTGTTTAAAAGGCGTCAGTGTGATGGTGGCACCCCATGGTTTTCCCGAGTTTATTGCGGTTGCCATTGTGGCGCTGCTGCACATTTGGAAGCGTAATAATCTGCTTAGTATTGGCGGGGGAACGCTGGTCTACATGGTGTTGATCCAAATGGTGTTTGTATAGATAGTCACCAGAATCAAAGCAGATGATAAGAGGTAGAAATGTTTAAAATTGGTGAGTTTTCTAAGCTAACCCAGGTATCGATTCGGATGCTCCGTTATTATGACGAAAATAATTTGTTAAAACCGGCGAAGACGGATCCTTATAGTGGCTATCGCCTGTATTCGGTGGAGCAAATTCCGCCGAAAATATTGCCGGGGTCTATCGTTCACTGGCCTATTGGCTGACTGAGCATGGTGGGTTTAGAATGAAAGGAAATAACCGACAGATTTGTCACCGGGGGCCCTGGAATGAGGAAAACCCGGCTCATTACCTGACCGAAATTCAGATTGGATTGGAAAAAGCAAATTAAAACATGGGAGATAGTATTATAGATTTTTAATCAGTTTTTTATGTCCTTGCCCCATGCAGAAAGACTTCCCAGAATCGGAATAAGACGATTCGTGTTTTTGGTTAATTCATACTCGACTCTTAAGGGCATTTCGTTGTATTGTGTGCGGAGGATGAGACCATCCGCTTCGAGTTCCTTCAGTGAGGAAGCGAGCATGGTGTTGGTTACGCCTTTAATTTTTTTTCTTAACGCATTATAACGTGTCGGCCCGTCGTTATACAGTGCACACAGGATGGGAATCTTCCATTTACCTCCAATGATTTCAAGAGCAGCTGAAAGTGGGCATTTTTCTTGGCATGGGCAGATGTTTCCGGAACATAAGGAAGTTGTGTTTTCAGAGATAGTCATTTTTTTCTTATCTACTTTCTATTTTCGTATTTGATCATATTTTTTTGCGTAGTTTACAAGCTATTTAAGTTAGTATTATAATTGTATCAGGTAGTAATTACGGAGTCAATTGCTATACTAAACTTTGGAGGAATTGAAATGGTTATTAATGAAGAAATGAAAAGTGTTATCGAAAACTCGGCGTTCCTGACAATTGTAACAATGTGTCCCGATGGTAGCCCACACCCAATTATTGTTGGAGGTGGTACAGTTGAAGGGGACACTGTTTCGGTGGGCGTCTATGCAATGAAGGTTACGCAGGAAAATATCAAGAAAAACGACTGTGCGATGTTGCTGGCAGCTCAAAAATTTGAAGGTGGAGCCAAAGGTTGTCGTTTTACTGGCAGTGCAAAAGTTATTGACGGGAAATTTGTATTTACGGCAACAAAGGCTGAAGCCCTTATTTAAATCAATAAGAATAATACCGCTATTAAAAAACCACTGATTATGTGAGACCTTGAGAGTCTTTGTAATCAGTGGTTTTTAATTGGACACTAATATTAATGCATTTTTCAGGATTAAAGAGATTTCGATTAAGTTTAGTAGAGGTGCTTTCTTTCAATTATATAATTATGATTCTTATTGACTCTCACATGGTGTCAGGGTCTAGAATAAGAATATAATAAAGTTATGGAGGTAAACAAATGAAACAAGGTTACGTAAAACCAATTGGCACCATTCGTGTTCAGGGGGAGGAGATCTTTATTGAACTGGAAGAAGCCTATCGGGAAGGGCTGGAAGGACTGAACGGGTTCTCGCACATCAATGTTTTCTGGTGGTTCAGTGAGTTTGATAATGAAGCGGCCAGGAAGGTTCTTTCCGGCCCCCAGCCCTATAAACAGGCCCCGGCGGTGATGGGCGTATTTGCCACCCGATCACCAATTCGGCCCAATCCCATTGCCTTGACCCCGGTTTCGGTGTTGGAAATCGACGATCAAAAAGGGACTATCAAAATTCCCTACATTGATGCCAATGACGGCACCCCGGTGTTGGATATTAAACCCTATACCCCCAGTCTGGATCGGGTACAAAATCCTTTAGTGCCACATTGGTGTGAACATTGGCCTAAAAGTGTGGAAGCATCTGGTGATTTTGATTGGGCGGCGGAGTTTAATTTTTAAGTTCAGAGCTAAGTTAAGCTGGCAATTAAGAACTTTATCTTAATCCCCTGGTCACTAAACATTCTTTCATGTTCGGTTTCAATGTTGTCGGAATAGTCTGCGGCGTGAAGATCATTAATTAAAGTTGTGATGGTAAAGCCGGCGGATTCTAAATACTTGATGGAATCCCGGAATAAATCATCACTGTCAGTTTTAAAATGAATCTCGCCATTTTCTGCTAAGAGTTTTTTATATTTTTCCAGTTGTTTAGTGTGCGTCAGCCGCTTTTTATGAAAGCGGCGGCGAGGCCAGGGATTACAGAAATTAATGTAAATCCGCTCGACCCCATCCTCGGGAGCGAGGATCATATCAATCCGTTCAATATCCCAGGACATGATCTGGACATTGTCAATGGCTTGGTTCTTGTCAGCGTAGGCTGCTTGAATATTACGTTTGGTTAAACCCAGAACGGCGTCAATCAGATCAATGGCCAGATAGTTGGTTTCGGGATGGCGGCTGGCCAGTTCGGCAATAAAGGTTCCTTTTCCGCAGCCCAATTCAATATGAAGGGGCTGCTTTTTCTTAAATAAGTGGTGCCATTGGCCGCGATGAACCGGCGGTGTGGCCTGAAAAAAGCCACAGGCTTCCAGCTCCGGGCGGGCCCAGGGTTTTGGTCGTAGATGCATGGGTTACTCCTTTGGTAAATTGTTTTATAGTTCTATAATTTTTGTCGCAATATGGTCAATGAAGGATCGGTCATGTTCCACAAAGATCATCGTTGGCGGGGTCTGTAGCAAAAGCTCCTCAATCTGCAACCGGGAGAGGACGTCGATATAATTAAGCGGTTCGTCCCATAAATATAAGTGGACCGATTGACAAAGGCTGCGGGCTAAATAGACTTTCTTTTTTTGCCCCTCACTAAAGCTAGTCAGGTTTTTCTCAAATTGCTCCCGGTTAAATCCCAGCTTTCGCAAAATGGTTTTAAAGAGACTTTCGTCAATCCCTTGGCAGCGGGAAAAATCACGAAGATCACCGGTTGGTAAGTCGGTGTCTTGCGGAATATGCGATAGCTGCAGCTGACTGCCCAGCTCCAGATTGCCGGAAAAGCTGATTGGCTGGCCCAGTAGCAGTTTAAGCAAACTGGATTTACCCGAGCCATTCGGACCGACGATGGCAATCCGGTCGCCCTGGTTGATCGTAAAATTTAAATCGTTCAGAATGGGGCGGTCATCATAGTAAAGGGACAGGTGGTTGGCCGAAATCAGCCGCTCTTTTTGATAAGCCCGGGGCCGGATCTTGAGACTGTCGTTCCAGTCGATATTTTTCATTAACTTTTCTTTTGACTCAATATTCTTTTGCTGACGCTTTTCCAGCGATTTGGAGCGTTTCATCATTTTCGCAGACTGATGACCAATATGGCCCCGATCCGGGCGAAGGCCGGAAACCCGTTGTCCGTTTTTTGACTTCTCAACGGCATTCGACCAATTTTCGGTGCGTTTGGCAGCGGTTTTTAATTGATCGATTTCCTGTTTGAGTTTTTTATTTTGATTGCATTCAAACTGATCCTGACGCTGTTTATTAAGAAGCCAGCTGGAATAGTTGCCTTTTTGAATCTCAATGTTCATTTTGTTAATCGACAAGACGTGATCGACGCAATTATCCAGGAAGGTGCGGTCGTGGGAAACCAGAATAAAACCCGGTTTCTTTTTCAAATACTGACTGACAACACGTCGACCTTCCAGATCGAGATGATTGGTCGGCTCATCAATTAAGAGAAATTGATTTGGTTTTAAAAATAAGGCCGCCAGTAATACCTTGGTTTGCTCGCCCCGGCTCAGGCTGCTAAATGGCCGCTCCAGCAGCGCTGCATCCAGGTTCAGTAGCGACAGCTCCCGCTGCAGTTCCCAGAGCGGGTAATCAGGATAAATCTCATCGACAAGAGTGCGAGTCAGTTGGGAAGGGTTCTTGATTGCAAAAGGAAAATATTCAAAATCGACCGCTGCGGCGATCACGCCGCTATAGTCATAAAGACCCATCAGAAGTTTTAAAAAGGTCGTTTTGCCGCGACCATTACGGCCGATAAAACCCAGTTTCCAGTTTGTGTCGATGGTAAAGGAAACATCTTCAAAAATATTTTCGCAACTGCTTTCGTAGTTAAAGCTTAAATGTGATATGGAAATTTGTGACATCATTGTACCTCTCTTGCCAAGCCAGATAACAGTAGCTTGGACACATAAAAAACCGCAAGAAAATTATCCTGCGGCTCAATGATGGGCAGCCCAAAAAATCCATAAATAAGGAGTTGATGGTGCTAGAGAGGCAGTGCTTTTCTTGTAATTCTCTTGCTTAAGCGCACCAAAACAAGCGGTTTAACCGCAGGTTTTGAAAACACTTTCCAATTGTTTCTTAGCAAGATAAATTACGCATCCTCTTTACTCCTTTTTGTAGTCTGATTACAGTCTAACATCTTTTTTAAAAGAATTCAATCCCAAACCGGGTGATTAGTATCCATTGCTGGATATAATTAGGGCGTTAAAAAGGAAACCTGTTCTTCTGATGGCGGATAGACCTTCAGCTTTTCTTTAATCGGTTTGCTGTAGCTATTGGATAGACCAAAGGACTGACGCAGGGGATTGAGTCGGCCATAGAGTTCGTCTTTATATTCTTTGGGAGCGCCGCCTTTTTTGTAGAGCTTCCACAGGGTATCGTATTTTTCGGGATAGTTGGTTTTAATGAAGTCAAAAAAGGCTGGCTTGGTGGCTCCCCGCAGATACAGGGCGCCGGGCAGCACATAATCGATACCGGCATCCTGGCCGGCGGCAAACAAAGCCGAAAGGGTCTCGGAATCATCGGTCAGCGTGGGAATAATCGGCATCAGATGGTGACCGATGGAGGCATTGGTTTTTCGAAATTGTTTGAGCATTGCAAAACGGGCAGAACTGGAGACAGCGCCGGGCTCGATTTTTTTTCGGACAGCTTCATCTAAAGTCGTCACCGTGGCGGCAACATTGATATAGGTAATCCGGGACAATTGGTCAATCAGGTCATAATCCCGGAGCACCAGGTCTGATTTGGTGGAGATAATCGCCGGGGTCTTATATTTGATCAGGAGCTTTAATATTTCCGGCATCAGCCGGTACTGGGCTTCCGCTGGTTGATAGCTGTCGGTAACGCCGCCAATATTGATGATTTCCCGTTTCCAGTTTGGCGAGGCGAGTTGTTTTTCCAGTACGTCGACGATATTGGTCTTGACCGAAATGTTGGTTGTGAAATCAGCAAGGCCGCTAAAACCATGGGTTCCCATGGCATAGCAGTAGCTGCAGCCATGGCTGCAGCCCTTAAAAATATTTAAATCCCAGCCATAGGGAGTTTTTCGCTTCAATTCATGCAGAGCCGTTGTGCAGGTGATTGGGTGATACGTTGGCATAGTAGCCTCCTTAAGATTTCTTTATCCTTACTTAAGTATAGGTCATAAAAGTTTAGGGTGTCCATAAGAATTTGTGGTAAAATTATTTACTGTTTGGCATAAATCTCGGGATAATAAATGCAGATGTTTAAAATAAAGGGTAATAAAGAAAAGAGATCACACAAGGGGGCAACAGGCATGAGCAATCATAACGGAAGAAAAGTAGTTGCAGTCATCATTATTTCAATGCTAATTATTTTACTGGTAGCAGCCGGGGCCTATCTGGCTTTGGAAGATCTGGTTGGCGGCATGGATATCCAGTCATTTTTTGAGGATAGTCAAGCTCAGCAGAATGAAGAAATCGCCGCCAGTCAGCAACAGGCCTTTGATGGCTATGCCTTTCTGGAGGATAATGAAAAACAGGCCTATGCCAGAGTTGTTGGTATGCTCACCGATTTTGAAACCGAGGTGAAAGTCAGTGGGGTCAATACCGAAGAAATCGAGCGGGTTCTGGCGGCCATCGATTATGACTATCCGGAAATATTTTGGGCCGGGGAGTTTTCCTATTATTTTGATGAGGGCAATCAGAAGGTCAGCAAGGTGATGGTTGAATATCCCTACGATGAAGCCGAGAAAGAAAGACGGCAGACCGAAATTGAAGCGGCTTTTCAGGAATACAGCAGGGGTATAAAAAGCGGCATGAGCGACTATGACAAAGTCAAATATGCCTATGAATATGTAATCAAAAACACCATCTATCAGGAAGACCTTGAGGATGATCAAAACATCTACAGCGTCTTCGGGAAAAAGGGCTCAGTCTGTGCGGGTTATTCCAAAGCGATACAATATCTGTTAAAGCGAACTGGGATTGAGTGCTCCTATGTGGCCGGTGAGGCCATTGGCCAGGGGGCCCATGCCTGGAACCTGGTGCGGGTTGATGGGGAGTATTATTACCTGGATGCCACCTGGGGGGAGTTTAACATTGCTGATAACGCTGAGCCGGAAAAGAGCATCTTCTATGACTATTTCTGTGTCACCACGGTGGAATTGCTTAAATCGCATCATCCCGATCAGACCTTGATTGCCTACCCGGAGTTTACCGCTACGGCAGCCAATTATTTTGTCAAAGAAAATAAGCTCTATGACCTCAACAAAAAAAGCGAGGAAAACCGCTTTGTTGACGATCTGGAAGTAGCCCTGAATACCGGAGAAAAGTATTTTCATTATGCCATAACCGACGCCAATACCATCGGCGTTGCTGAAGATCTGATGGATGATGTGTTGGGATCTTATTACTGGTTTTCCAGTGAGGACAGTTTATCAAATACGATTGAGCTTTATTAAAGTGGAAACACGTTTTGTGTTGTCAAAAAGCCCCATTCTGATTTTTCAGAATGGGGCTTTTATTTATTNNATTCCATCGCAATCAGATGAACACCGTGAACGCCATCCAGGGCTTCCAGTATGGCCATCAATTCATCGATAGTCAAGATCAGATCTTTGCCGTCCAGAGTCACAATCACAATGGCGGCCTGGTTAATGGGGATATCCTGATGAATGGTGATGATACTGGTCTGGTGATCCCGAAGAATATTTAAAATATTGGAAAGGATTCCGGGTTGGTCATCCAACTTAAACGACAGGGTGAACTTCCGGCCATAGTTTTCCGAAGGCGTAAAAATATAGTCCTTATACTTATAATAGGTGCTGCGGCTGATACCCACCTTTTTGACCGCATCACTGACAGATTTACACTGAGAGGACTCCATGAGGATCCGGGCTTCCACCACCTTGGAATAATAATCGGGGAGGATTTTTTTATTGACAATCAGATAATCTTTGATCATTGGCTTAACCTCCCAAAATCTGGACACCAGTATGATCGGGCGTCAGGGAAATGAGCTGCCAACCTGGTGCTTTTTCTGCTAGATAGGCCTGCATATCCGGCTTAAAACCACGGTTATCCACTGAATTAATAGCCAGAATGGTGGGCCCGGCCCCGCTGATGCAGGTGTTGAGGCAACCCATTTCCCTGGCTTTTTTGGTAATCACGTCGTAATGGGCAATCAGCTTTTTGCGATAGGGCTGGTGCAGGCGGTCCTTCATGCACAGCTTTAAAATATCCTCAGCACCGTTGGCCAAGGCCAGATAGGTCATGGTGGCCCGGGGCAGATTATGGGTGGCATCGGCAAAACTGATTTTTTTAGGCAAAACCTGACGGGCATCGGATGTCGATAATGGAAAGTCCGGCACCAGGGCATAAAATTCATAACAGGGATGCACCAAACTCTTGATATAGGTGTTTTTGCCGTGATCGTTCATCGATACCACCAGGCCGCCGAAAATGGCCGGGGCGACGTTGTCCGGGTGGCCTTCCAGCTCCACCGCTATGTCAAACAGTTCATCCGCTTTCAAGGGCGAGCCAATCAGGGCATTGGCACCAAACAAGCCGCCGACAATGCAGGTGGCTGAACTGCCCAGACCCCGGCTGATGGGGATATCGACAGCGGTATGGATATAAAGGCCCCGGGGACGGTAGCCCACTTTTTTAAAGACCTTCTGCATCGACCGGTAAACCAGATTGGTATCACTCTGATATTTTCGTTCCACCCCCCGGATCGTCAGCTTGCCGTCATTCTTTTCTTCAAAACTGAAAGTATTATAAATCGACAGTGCCAGGCCAAAGGCATCAAAGCCCGGGCCGATGTTGGCACTGGTTCCCGGTACCTGAACCTTAATCATTTTTGTCCACCTGATCGTTTAAAAAATCAAGAACAGCCTGGGACATATCGGTTTTATCGCATTGACCCTGATGCTGATTGGCTTTTTTATCCAGATCCTTTAAAGGCTTGGGAATGGTGGTGCCGGTTTTTTGTGCCAGAATATTTAACAGCTCATAATCGTTGCAGTCACAGTCACCGAAGATGCTTTCATAAACCGAACGTCCGAACTTGTAGGGGCTGGCGGTGGAGACAATCACCGTTTTGGTGGTATCTCCGGTTTCATTGAGATAGTCGTCATAAACCTTGTTGGCAACGGCCGTGTGGGGATCCATCAAATAATGACTGTCGTCAAAAATGGCTTTAATGGCCTGGGCGGTTTCGGTTTCATTGGCAGTACCGGCATAGAAAAGACCGGTTTTTTCCATCAGGGCTTTTGAAGCCTGGTAAGCACCCTGATTTTTAAGCTGGGCCATCAAATCACTGACGGCATCGGGATCGGCACCGGAGACATCGTAAAGCAGCCGCTCCAGATTGCTGGAAATCAGAATATCCATGGATGGTGACGAGGTTTTATAAAAATCGCGATTGCGGTTGTAGTTGCCGGTTTCAAAAAAGTCGGTTAAAACCTTGTTGGCATTGGAGGCACAGATCAGCTTGTTAATTGGTAAGCCCAGCAGCGCAGCATAGTAACCGGCCAGGATGTTGCCGAAATTCCCAGTCGGGACGACAAAATTTATTTTTTCATCCGGCTGGATTTCACCCCGCTTAAGCAGTTCATAATAGCTGTAAAAATAATAAACCACCTGAGGCAGCAGCCGGCCGATATTAATCGAATTAGCTGAGGAAAAGATCACATTGGCTTTAGCCAGTTCGGCCGCCAGTTGGGGATCGTTGAGGATCACTTTAACACCATTTTGGGTATCGTCAAAATTGCCGTCGACACCAACCACACAGGTGTTAGCACCGATTTGAGTCAGCATTTGTTTCTCCTGAACGGTGCTGACCCCATCCTTGGGGTAAAAAACAATGATGCTGATATCCGGAACATTGGCAAAACCTTCCAGGGCGGCCTTGCCGGTATCACCCGAAGTTGCTGTTAAGATCATAATTTTCTGCTGGTTGTTGACGTTTTTCATGGACTCCACCATCAGATATGGTAAAATAGTCAGAGCCATATCTTTAAAGGCACAGGTGGGCCCGTGAAAGAGTTCCAGAAAATAACGGTCGTTGACTTTTTTTAAAGCAACCGGTTCTTGTTCTTCGAATTTACCGGAGTAATAAGCGCCCTGAATCGAATCATCAATTTGTTTGGCGCTGAAATCATCAAGAAAAGCGCAAAAGATCGCCTTAGCCATCTCGCCATAGCTTTTTCCGATAAATTGGGTTGGGTCTAAATTAATCTGATCAATAAAATTGGGGACAAAGAGTCCACCATCTGGGGCCAATCCTTGCAGGATGCCCTGGGATGCGGTAACGTTGATGTCTTTGGATCGCGTGCTGTTATAGCCTTTTTTCATGTAATTCCTCCAAAAAAATATGGTGTGCCTGAAAAAATCTTGAAAAAATCTTCCCGGGAGGGTATTGAATAACCCCTAGCTATATGATAGAATGTTTTCACTGAAAAAACAAGTGTTTTTAGAATAAATACATATACGAGGTGAATTTTATTGAATATCGCACTTTTAGGCTTTGGAACCATCGGTTCTGGCGTCTATGAACTCATCAATTTAAATAAAGGCAAGTTTGCTGGTAATTTTACCGATGTGGAGTCACGCAGGTCAAGTCCGGTCATTACCAAGGTTCTGGAACGGGATGCATCCAAGGATCTGGGCGATACCGTCGGAAAAATTGTGACCCACCCCAGTGAGATTTTGGAAGACGAAAGTATTGGCCTGGTGATTGCCCTGATGGGTGGCATGGACTTTGAATATGAAATGATCAAAGAATGTCTCCGGGCGGGAAAACATGTTGTGACCGCCAATAAGGCTGTCATCTCCGAGTACTTTCAGGAATTGTTGACGTTAGCCGAAGAAAATGGCGTGGTCCTGCGTTACGAGGCATCTGTTGGCGGCGGGATTCCGATCATCGGCAGTTTAAAAGAAGAAATGAAAATCAATCGGGTGACCGAAATCAAAGGGATTCTAAACGGAACCACCAACTTTATTTTGTCCAAAATGACCGAAGAAGGAGCCGATTTTGGCGATACCCTGGCCCTCGCCCAGTCGATTGGTTTTGCTGAAGCGGATCCGACGGCCGATGTGGAAGGGTACGATGTCTCCCGGAAGCTCTCGATTCTCTCATCGATGGCCTATGAAAGCATCATTCGCGATGAAGATGTATATAAGCGGGGGATCACCGATATTCGGGCTGCTGATATCGAGATGATCGGATCGATGGGTTACGTGGTCAAGTATCTGGGACACTCCATTTTGGATGAAAAAAATGTCTATACCACCGTGGAGCCGGTGCTGTTTAAGGAAGCTTCGATTATGAGTAACGTCAACAGTGAGTTTAATATCATCTCGATTACCGGGGATATCATCGGCGAGCTGCAGTTTTATGGCAAAGGTGCCGGGAAAGACGCGACTGCCAATGCCGTTGTTGGCGATGTCCTCTATATCCTCAATATTGTCGGGGAACAGAATTTGCCCAAACCGCTGCGGCTTAACCGCCATCTCAATAAAATGGGTACTGACATTTTTAAAGGTAAATATTATTTACGAGCAAATCTGGCTGACAAAGAAATGCTTGATCAGGTGCTGACTGCCGTGGAAACGGTGGCCGCCCGAAAAACCGTCATTGTTAATGATAATCAGGTCTATGTGGTGACAAACGCCATTGCCGCCAATGATTTTAATAAAATGGCAGAAAAATTAAAAGAAACGGTGCCTGAATGTTTTTATGCCCGGATCTATGAATAAGGAAAGAGTGACTGAGGTAAATGCAAGATCTAATCGTACAGAAATATGGTGGCTCCAGTGTCGCCAATGTTGAAAGAATAAAGCGCGTAGCAAGTCGGATTATTGAGACCAAGGAAAAAGGAAAAAAGGTAGTGGTGGTGGTCTCAGCCATGGGCGATACCACTGATGACCTGATCGAATTGGCAAAAAAAATCAATGATCATCCCCCCAGCCGGGAAATGGATATGCTGCTGGCTACCGGTGAGCAGGTTTCGATATCGCTGCTGGCGATGGCGATTCAGGCGACGGGCCACGATGTGGTCAGCTTAACCGGTGCTCAGTGCGGAATCGTGACATCCAATGTTCACAAACGGGCCCGGATTAATGATATTCACACCCATCGGATTGAAAAGGAACTGGCCGCCGGTAAGATTGTCATCGTCGCCGGTTTTCAGGGGATCAACGAAAACAAGGATATTACCACCCTGGGCCGTGGCGGTTCCGACACTTCGGCGGTGGCGGTGGCAGCGGCATTAAAAGCCGAGCTGTGTGAAATCTATACCGATGTTGATGGGGTCTATACTGCCGATCCCCGGATCGTTGAAGAGGCCTCGAAAATTGATGAAATCTCCTATGAAGAGGTGTTGGAAATGGCCAGTACCGGGGCCAAGGTATTGCATCCCCGGTCGGTCGAAATGGCCGAAAAATTCAAGGTGCCGCTGGTGGTACGATCAAGCTATAATCATAACGAAGGAACCATTATTAAGGAGGAAGTTATTATGGAAAAAGTATTAGTTCGAGGGGTATCTCTTGATGAAAATATCGCAAAAATATCAATCTTTGAAGTGCCGGACCAACCGGGGATTGCCTTTAGACTGTTTTCTGCCCTGGCAAAAGCTAATATTCATGTGGATATGATTGTGCAGAATGTCAACCGGACAGCGGTTAACGATATTTCCTTTACCATCGATGTGGATGAGCTTCAGGAAGCCGTTTCGGTGGCCCAGAAATTTGCCTTTGAGGTCAATGCCCAAAAAGTCGAATACGATCAGGGCGTTGCCAAACTTTCCGTGATCGGCACCGGCATCGTCGCCAATGCCGAAATTGCCTCCAAGTTTTTTGAAGCACTGTTTGAACTGGGCATCAACATCCAGACCATCAGCACTTCGGAAATCAAAATTTCCTGTCTGATTGACAAGGAGCGGGGCAAAGAAGCAATGGTTCATATCCACAAGAAATTCGATATGTAGCAGGCAACAAAAAACCTGAAGCCACAATTGGTTTCAGGTTTTTTTATTTGAATTTGTAGCGAGCTACCCCCGGCGCCAGGTGCGGGGACTAAGCAGAACCAGAATCGGGAATAATTCCAGACGGCCCATGATCATGGCCAGACTCAGGGTGAATTTGGTCAGATTATTAAAGCCAGCATAGTTTCCCATCGGGCCGACCATATCCAGACCGGGACCGATATTGTTAAAGGTGGCTGCAACGGCACTAAAGGCAGTAAGAAAATTAGGGGCTGATAAAGCGGTGATCATCAGAAAAATCACAAACATAAAGGCATAGGTAATCAGATAAACACTGGTCTGGCGGCTGAGCAGGGCACTGATTGGTTTGCCCTCAAAAAGAATCGGCAGTCGACGGTTGGGGCTAACATTAACCCGGATTTCCTGGATCGTGGTTTTAATATAGATGCCAATTCGGCTAACCTTGATACCACCAGCGGTGGAACCGGCCATACCACCGATAAACATCAGAAAAATCAGGATGACCTGGGAAAATACCGGCCAATTGTCAAAATTGGCGGTGGCGTAGCCAGTGGTTGTAATGATGGTGGAAACCGTAAAGAAGACATCACGAACCAGTAGTGGCATCGAGCTGTAAAGCGGGCTAACATTAATGCAAATCAGCGCAAACCCAACTGCAATAAAACCAAGATACCAGCGCAGTTCTTCGTTTTTAAAAATGTTTTTAGAACGCATAAAGAACAGGGCATAATAGAGATTAAAGTTAACACCGAAAAGAATCATGCTGACAGCCAGCACATAATCGATATAAGCGCTGTTATAATAACCAACCGACAGGGTCTTATCGCTGAAACCGCCGGTACCAGCGGCGCCAAATGCGTGAATAAAACTGTCGAAGAGCGGCATCCCGCCCAAGGTCAGTAAAATTACCAGGATACCAGTCATACACAGATAGATGACATAGAGAATCCGGGCCGAACTTCGCAGTTTAGTTCGGACTTTCCCAAAGGTGGGGCCGGGAACCTCGGCCCGCATGATAAATACATCACCAGACTCAATTTTAGGCATCACTGCCAGGGCCAGAACCAGTACCCCCATTCCACCAATCAGGTGGGTAAAGCTGCGCCACCATAACAATGAGTGGGGTAGGGCTTCGACATCGGTTAAGATGCTGGCACCGGTGGTTGAAAAACCACTGGCGGTTTCAAAAAAAGCATCGATGGGATAGGGGATGGTACCGCTGAAGATAAAAGGCAAGCTCCCGAAAAAAGATAAAGCCAACCAGGATAAGGCCACCACCACCAGACCTTCCCGGGCAAAAAAATCACTTCGAATCGGTTTTTTGAGACTAATCAGCAGGCCAAAGGCACAGGTAATGCCGATGCTGAGCAGAAAAGGCCACAAGCCTGGCCAGCCCTCCCGGTAAATCAGTGCCACAATCAGAGCGGGGAGCATCAGAATGCCCGTGATAAATAAAATCCGACCGAGGATGTAACTGACCATTTTGTGATTCATTACAGGCCTCGGTTCTTTTCAAAGATATCATCAATATCCTGAAAGTTTTTATGCTTGGTAGTCACAACGATGACGTCATCATTGGGTAAAATCCGGATGGTACCGTTGGGATAGATGATTTTACCATCACGGACAATACAGGCAATCAACAGCCCCGGCTTTGTTTTCAGGTTGACAAGGGGGATATCCACCTCACAGCAGGTGCCTTTGACCTTAAACTGTAATACCTCCACCCGGCCATCCAACAGCCGATAGAAGGCGCTGACATTGGAACCCTGGGAGTTCTCAATGGAACGGATGAAGCGGATAATGTGGTTGGCAATCAGCCGCTGGGGGGTAATGATGGACTGCAGCCCGACATTATCCAGAACTTTTAGCAAGTCGGTGCGATTAACCTTGGTTATGGTTTTCTTGACCCCTGAGCGGTAGGCATAAATAGCAATCAGAATATTCTCTTCATCAACGCCAGTCAAGGGGATAACGGCATCATAGTCGGAAAAATGTTCTTCATTTAAAAATGACTGTTTGGTGCCATCGCCAAAAATAATTTCAGTTTGGGGATATTTGATGGCTAGTCGATCAGCATTGTCAGTATCAATTTCGATAACTTTTAGCTTCAATCGCATTTTTACCAGTCGGGCTAAGAGATAGTCAGTCAGTTTACCGCCACCGATGATGACCGCAGAGTTGATCTTGACCAGATTGGGTTGGCAGAGTTTGCTAAAAGTGCGAACTTCACCGGGACTGCCGGTTACCATCACATGGTCCCCGGCCCGCAGAATTGTTTCACCATCGGGAATCATCACCCGATCATTCCGGATGACGATGCAGATGACCACCTCGCCAAAACGGCCATGATGGTCTTTAAGTTTGACGCCCACAGGAGCAGTGTCTTTTTGCAAGACGACCTCAATCATGTTGACCCGGCCATGTTCAAAGGATTCGACGTGCAAGGCGGATGGAAAGATCAGGGTTCGGGCAATTTCCTGGGCTGCTTCCAGTTCGGGGTTGATAATCAGGGTGATCCCCAGACTTTCTCGCAGAAAGCTCATTTGTTTGGAATACTCCGGATCGCGAACCCGGGCAATGGTAAATTTTGCCCCCAGCTTTCGGGCAGTGATGGCAGCGATGAGGTTGGTTTCATCGTTACGAGTGACCGCTATAAAAACGTCACAGGTATCGACACCGGCTTCGGTTTGAATATCAAACATGGCGCCATTACCGTGAATACCGCTGATATCATAGAGATTAATAAACTGATCCAGCCGGGATTCATTTGGCTCAATCAACATAATATTATGGTTTTCACTGGCCAGATCACGGCACAGAACTTCACCAACTTTGCCAGCTCCGGCGATTACGATGTTCATAGTGGGACTCCTAAGATTAATATGTTTGCAGCGATGCATTGTCTCTCATTATATAGAATCGGCCAGTGATTTGCAATATAAGGTTAAATCAGGAACAATAAGCGGTGCAGGTGCTATCAATTTAGTGAAACAACGGTAAAAATTCCGGCTATGGTTGATTTGTATGGATATTTATGGGCAAATCAGCTATACTGCAAGTATTGAGATGAACGAATAAGCTCTGACATGAGGAGGCGAAATGAAGGAAAATAAATTGGTTTTGGAAATGCTTCTCAGAAACCAGATAATTACCCGAAAAAACATAGCTGAACGAATTGATGAAGCAGAGCGATCCGGGAATTCAGTTTTAGATATATTGATTAAGGATCGGATAGTTGCCCAGGAGCGTTTAGTGACTATTTTTCACAATGAATGGGGATTTGAGTTATATAATCCACAAAAAGATCGATTGGAGCTCCGGGCAATAAAATTCTTTTCAAAAGAACAGGCTAAAAAATATATGGTTTTTCCACTGAATCAAGAGCATGAAGATCAGCTGACGGTTTTGATGGCCGATCCTACCGATGAGGAAATCCTGCGCCAGGTGAAACGAATCGCTGATAAACGGCTCAAACTATTAGTCGCCACCCGGGATTGCATCCTGGGTTTGATTGGCAAATACTATCATCAAACGCATGTTTATCGGGACAACATGGATTTAATGAATGCGGGGGGAAATAAAGAAACGGCCCCGGAACCCACTGTCGTCACCTTAGTTAATGATCTGATCGATGAAGGTGTTTCCCGAGGTGCCAGTGATATTCATATGGAAGTCTTTCCTCAGAAAATTCAGGTGCGTTTTCGAATTGACGGCGTCTTAATACCGGTTGGGCTACTTAGCAAAGAAACCTGGAAGGGTGTAATTACCCGGCTGAAAATAATGGCTGGTTGCGATATTGCCGAGCAACGTCAGCCTCAGGATGGTGCTTTCACTACCACATATGAACATCGGCAAATCGATGTGCGGCTATCGATTATTCCGACCATTCACGGGGAGAAAATTGTTCTGCGGCTGCTGGATCAAAAGAATTTTCTTGTTTCAGTTGATGATCTGGGTTTTTCCAGTGAACAAAAACGTTTATTAAAGGAATTATTGGAAGCCCCCCATGGCATGATTCTGGTTTGTGGACCCACCGGAAGCGGAAAGTCAACCACACTGTACAGTCTGCTAAATGGGATGGATCCCCGAACACAGAATATTATTACCATCGAAGACCCGGTGGAGTTCCAGATGGACGAAATCAACCAGATTCAGGTGAACGAAAAAATCGGCCTGAACTTTGCCAATGGCCTGCGGGCGATTCTGAGACAGGATCCCAATGTGATTATGGTTGGTGAAATTCGTGATGAAGACACCGCAGAAACGGCTATTCGGGCGGCGATTACCGGGCATTTGGTATTATCGACTATCCACACTAATAATGCCATTGCGTCCATCAATCGGTTGATGGATATGAAGATTCCCCTTTACCTGTTGTCGGCAGCGCTCCGAGGGGTAATTTCCCAAAAATTGATCAAGCGTCTATGTCCAAACTGCCGGAAAAAAGCGCTGGCAGGTGAGGCAGAAAAAAAGCTACTGGGCATTACGGATCAGGATGTTGCGCTTTTCTATCCAGTGGGCTGTTCGCTTTGTCATGGTACCGGCTATCAGGGGCGCATAGCGGTTCAGGAAGTGTTGAAAATCACCAGAAGAATCCGGGAAGTAATTGGTCAAGGAGCGGACTATGATACAATTCGTAAAGTAGCCATTGAAGAAGGGCTTCAGCCCATTGAAGAATCCCTAAAGCGCCATCTCCTGTTGGGAAATACATCCATCAACCAGGGGTTGGAGATTTTATCATTCGAAAATGCGTGGCATCGTTAGGGTGGAGCGATGGAAAAATGGTATTTTTATAAAGCAAAGGATAGGCAGGGTGCGGACGTCAGTGGAACGGTAACCGGTTCAAACCGGCGGGAGGCAGCCCAGGTTCTTCAGGCTCAAAATCTGATTGTACTGGAAATCAGAGAAAAAAAGAAATGGGACGAGTTATTTAATAAAGAGTTCAATATTCGGGTTCGCTCAGTAACCGGCAGTGACTTTAGCCGTTTCTGCCGACAGTTTCATATCATGTTAAATGCCGGAATTCCAATTTTGACATGTTTGGAACTCATTGGTGGTGAGACTCCAAATCCCGGCTTTTCTCGGGACATTTTTGGAGTCCGCCAACGCATTCAATCAGGAGAAAACCTCTCCCAGGCGATGGTCGCCTTTCCCAAGTCATTTCCGTCGTTATTTATTTTTATGGTGGAAGCAGGAGAAACGAGTGGACATCTTAATGAGATCCTGTTAAAAATGGCAGAGCATTACGACACGGAAGAAAAAAATCGGCGACAGCTCCAACAGACGCTTTTCTATCCAATGGTTCTGAGTATGGTATTTGTATTGGTGCTGATCTTTCTGATCACCATGGTACTGCCAACCTTTGCGGATATGTTTACAGTAATGAATGCCGAACTGCCAGGTCCAACCCGGTTTTTGATGGGACTGAGTCACAGTTTAAGTGCCCGGTGGCCAATCATTCTATTAAGTCTGATGGGGCTGGCAGGCGGTTTTGCGTTCTTTTGCGAAATTGATATGGTGGCAAAGCTTAGGGATCGTTTAAAGATAAGAATACCGCTTGTGGGAGTCTTGAATCATAAAGTCTGTCTGGCCCGGATGGCGACAATCCTGGGTATGTTTCTGGAAAGTGGAATTGATTTGCTGGTAGCATTATCGCGATTGGAAGGTGTAGCGGATAATCGATACATTAAAACAGAGCTGAGTCAACTGCGCAATAAGGTAACGAATGGCGTAAGTTTGAGCCAGGGAATGGCCGAAAGCGATGTTTTCCCCAGACTTTTTTGTCAATTGGTGGCCACCGGGGAAGCATCAGGGTCTTTGCCGGAAGTGCTGGATACCTTGAACCGCATTTATGCTGATGAGGTTCGATCACGAATTCAGCTCCTTCATACATCATTGGAGCCGCTTATTCTGCTGGTGTTCGGAGGATTGGTGCTGTTCATTCTGGCTGCCATTATGTTGCCAGTATTTGATATATATTCGGCGTATTCCAGTATGTAGGTAAAACGTGTTAAAATATTTAAATATGGCAAAAAAGCTTGAAAAACCTCAAAGTTGTTCGAATATGGTTCATGTTGGACTTGTTATTAACAGTATCAAAAAAGGGCTTTCTCTGTAAGCAGGAGAAAGCCCTTTAAACAATGTACTAATTAAATATGATTGCGCCCGGATAAAATGGCGTGACATTCGTTGTAATAGAATTTTTTTGCGTCGCTGACGGTCAATTCATCGAACAGATGATAAAGGGTGATCGCCAGGGTTTGGGTCGTTTTGATATCCAGATTGGTGCGTTGGCAGGTTTTTAAAAAGTATCCCATGCAAGCTTCCTTACTCCAGTCATCGCCCCCCAGAAATAAACGACGCAACTCTTCTTTGATTTCTTTTTCGGTCCATTGTGAATCAGTTGAAGAGACGGAATCTCGTGTTTCAGTCATTTAACCAGCTCCTTTCACTTCAGATAAATGCTTGATCGAATTCATTATAGCACAGCTTCAAAAAAACTGTAATGAGAATGGAGGGTAAAAATTTTTCTAAGTTTTTGTTAAGCAACGAAGGCAGTAAATGAAAAAAAAATTAAAATAATGCATAAAAAAATTAAAAAAGCACTGGATTTTTAAAATGTAATCGGTTATAATAAGTTCATGGTGTGAAAACGTTTTAATTTCCTTTCTTAATTTTCTTGAAAAAGAGGTGTGCATACATCTCTTTTTTATTTTTTGCCACGTGTTCATTCATATCGGCCGAGCTTAATTTTGGCTTATTCTCTAGATCCATTCCGGTTTATCTGTTTTTTTCTCTTGAAATATTTTCTATTTAAGGTTATATTTAATTTCGAGAGAACATCAGGAAAGTGGGGAATAAAATGAATGCAGTAAAAATTAAAGACGATATTTTTTGGGTCGGTGTGAATGATTATCAAACAACACTTTTCGAGGGGCTTTGGCCAATTGATCAGGAAGGGGTTTCCTATAATGCTTTCGTGATCAACGATGAAAAAGTCGCCATTATCGATACGGTAAAAACCATCAAAGCTGATGAATACATAAAAAAAATCAAATCCCTGATTGGCGATAAAAAGGTAGATTACCTGATTGTTAATCATATGGAGCCGGATCATTCCAGTGGGATTACTGATCTGTTGGCTGAGTATCCGGAGATGGTCATCGTTGGGAATAAAAAAACCTTCCCGATTATGAACAATTTTTATAAAATAACGAAAAACCTTCACGAGGTTGGTGAAGGTGATACCCTTTGTCTGGGAAAACACACCCTTCAGTTTTTCATGACACCGATGGTTCATTGGCCGGAATCGATGGTTACTTACGATGTCACGGATAAGGTGCTCTTTTCCATGGATGTCTTTGGTAGCTTTAAGGCGCCAGTCGGCAGTATTTTTGACGGAGAAAATGATCTGGACGCGTTTGAAGAGCCAACCCGTCGTTACTATGCCTGTATTGTGGGCAAGGTGGCTGGACAGGCCTTAAAAGCACTCAATAAGCTGGGTGGCATTGAAATCAACACGATCTGTCCTTCACAT
This sequence comes from Acetobacterium sp. UBA5834, assembly GCF_002435675.1. Classification (NCBI taxonomy): domain Bacteria; kingdom Bacillati; phylum Bacillota; class Clostridia; order Eubacteriales; family Eubacteriaceae; genus Acetobacterium; species Acetobacterium sp. UBA5834. The sequence continues at coordinate 35,768 of NZ_DJGY01000062.1, forward strand.
GGATTGATCTGGCGGGATAATCCTAAACATATTTTGGATATGTACATAAAAATGAGCGCCAAAGAAACTGATCCTGGGGTTGTCATCGCCTATGGTTCGATGTATGGCTGTACCCAGAAGGCGGCAGAGACTTTAGCGATTGCCTTAAAGAATGAAGGGGTCAAAGAGGTGAAGCTCTATGATGTGGCTAAAACCGATATTTCTTTTATCGTTTCGGATATCTGGAAATATAAAGGTCTGTTTTTAGGTGCCCCATCTTATTACGGACAGATTTTCCCCAAAATGGCCAATCTGCTTTATAAATTGGGCGAAATTAGAGTTGATAATCACAAAGTCGGTTTTTTTGCCGATTACAGCTGGAGCGGTGGTGCCGATAAAAGCTTTAATGAATTTATTGAGCATGCCAAGGTGGATACCCTTGATGAAATCTTGATGATTAAGGGCACCCCAGACGAACAGGATGTCGCAGATTTAAATGAATTAGCCAAAAAAATGGCAAAAGAAATAATCCAGTAGAATAAAGCGTGAATTCGGTAGAAAAAACGGAGGGGGAAAACATAAATGAAAATCGTTGTGGGCATGTCAGGCGGGGTTGATTCATCGGTTGCAGCATTATTGTTAAAAGAACGTGGTTACGAGGTCATCGGGGTCTTCATGAAAAATTGGGAAGAACAGGATGAATCGGGAGTATGTACGGCCACAGAAGATTATGATGATGTGCGACGGGTGTGTGATGCCATTGACATTCCCTACTATACAGTGAATTTTGCCAAAGAATATTACGACTCTGTTTTTTCTTATTTTCTGGAAGAGTATAAAAAAGGGAGAACGCCCAATCCGGATGTTCTCTGTAACCGAGAAATAAAATTCAAACGCTTTTTGGATTATGCGCTGAAGGTTGTTGGCGGTGATTACCTGGCCACCGGTCACTATTCGCAAATTGATTTTGTCAATGAACAGTACCGGTTAAAAAGAGCTTTTGATCATAACAAGGATCAAACCTACTTTCTTTGCCAACTGGGACAAAAAGAGCTGGCTGATGTGATGTTTCCGATTGGACATCTTTCAAAAGAAGAAGTACGGCATATCGCCGAAAAAAATAATCTGGCTACGGCCAGAAAAAAAGATTCCACCGGCATCTGCTTTATTGGTGAACGCAATTTCACCCAGTTTCTTAGTCAGTACCTGCCCGCTCAGCCAGGCCAAATCGTGGATCTGGCTGGCAATGTGAAGGGGACGCATCAGGGGCTTATGTATTATACCCTGGGTCAACGAAAAGGTCTGGGAATTGGCGGCGAAGGAAGTGGTGAACCATGGTTTGTAGTCAGTAAAGATCTGGAGCGGAACGAATTGGTGGTCGTCCAGGGAGAAAGCCATACGGCCCTGTATTCAAAGTCGCTGGAAGCTACCGAAATGAATTGGGTGGGGGGCTATCCGCCTGCCAAAGAGTTTAAATGCACGGCTAAATTCCGCTATCGCCAGGCTGACCAGGACGTAATGGTTCGGGTAGCTCCGGATCGGATCTACGTTAAATTTGATCAACCTCAAAAAGCGGTAACCCCGGGACAGGTTGTGGTTTTATACCAGGATAATATCTGTCTTGGAGGCGGAACCATTGAATCAATCGAAATGGTTTAAACAGTCAAATTAAATCGATAAAAGAGCAATCTTAAATTAGCTTGCTCTTTTATTTTTTTTGAGTAAAAACCACGGTTTTATGGTAAACTATATTCAGTGATATTCGTATAATGGGTGAAGCTTGTTAAAAAACAAGTGAAATTTGTGAATATAGAGAAAAGATAGCAGGACGACAGGGAAGGATTGTAGAAAATGAAAACGCCGTGTAATAAGTGTGGGAAAACAATCGGTTTTTTTGATAGAAGTTATAAGATAGAAAATGAAAAGTTAAACATAAAGTATGAAGGCCTTTGTAGTGATTGCAATAATGTTTTGAAAAAGGGCATTGAAAAACTGGATGACATGTATCAATGGATGATGAACAACCTTAAAAAAAACAAGGATGTTCAAAAAAATGGATTGGTTTCTGTCGAGGCAGATCTGCTGATCTTACTGGCAGTTGAAGCACTCTTTTCGGTGGCACCAGACTATTATCAATTAGACTCGCCCCTCAATCAAACTTTTATTCGAGCCAAAGAAAGCCGGGGCGTTGATCGGCAACGGGACATTGTCCGGATCGTCCACATATTGTTGCTTTATGGCTTTGAAGCCAATTTAAAAGAGCAGGGTTTGGACACCACCCGAAATTTTATTGCCTACATGATTCAGAACGAGCAATTTTTAGAAGAAGTGGAAGTCAATTGCGGTGTTGAGGAAGAACTGATCAAGGCAAACGTCTTTTTAAGCCGTCGGGGTCTGATCATTGATACGCTTGACAACCCCAAGCTGATCTATATTTCGATCCCCAGTGATTTATTGGTGGATTATCAGGTGCAATCTTCGGAAATTATCAATGAAGTGATTCTCAAAAATGTTTTCTATCCCTGGGATCGGAAGAAAAAGGTTGTTTTGACTCTTGTTTCCGAAAGTGTATTGTTTTCTGTGGCCAATGCCATTGATCGTTTTAACCAGAAGACCAGTAAACTTCAGGATAAGCTGAAAAAAGACAGTCTGGAGTATTTTAATGACCGGGTTGTAGAGGATCTGGAGAAAATAAAACCCGGCGAATTCATTGAGGCAATCCATTTGGATTGTTTGCTTTTGTGTATCGTCAAAAATCTAAAAAGTCAAAAAATGTTCTCGATGGAAGCGCTGTTTGATCCTAAAGGTACCGCCATTGAGTTGCTATGGGCTTACTATCGACAGAACCTGCGAAATATGGGGATCGACAATAACGAAAAGATTGTCACCTATCTGTTGAAGAACTGTCTGTATGCCGAAGGCTTTAATATCAAACACGGCAATAAACCAAGTGACAAAGGCTGGGGGTTTTTCACTACCAAGGGTTATATTATTTATTTCCGACGTAGCCGGCAGGTGTTTTTCATTTACACGGAAACCTTCCCCAATCCCCTCTATCATCCCTGTAACCGGGTGACTTATGAAAATAAGCAATATTTGCAACTGATTATGAACAATGGCCGCAGTCTCGGGGAAGAACAGCGTGAACTGGATGAACTGATCTTTTACAGCGACGAACCGGAAACCATCACCCAGATGGAACGTTTTTTTGAACGCCATAACCTCTATTATCAGATGGAGACCTTTCTTAAAAAACAGAAAGAAGTACAGCGCAAACGGGAGAAGTATCTGCAAGTGCAGCGGATTATCAACCATATTTTCAATGATTTTGGATTTCTTCCCTACTGCATCTATGATGAGTGGTATGTCATTCAAAACGAGCTGAAAAAGGATGATATTCTACTCAATAAGCTTATTGATACGGATGCCGGTCTGAGAAAAAATTATACCCTGGGCCAGATTACCTATGCTCCCAAAATCATCGAAGCCTTTAACCGGGGGGCGGAAGCTGTTCAAAGTTCACTCAATATTGTTGAAGATTCAGTGGCCCGGGCAATCCTTTGGGTGGCCTTCAAGGAGGCTGTTACCGAGACATTGTCTCAAGAGTGGGTGCGAATCGCTGGAGAAATTCTGGATAAGGATGATAATGCCCTGTCAGCCTTTTTTAAATACGCAAATCTTAAAAATATCGAGCCGGATAAGGTTTATTTTATGGGATTGTTTATCTACCATCTGATGGATCGGGAGATCCTGCAAGCGGATAATTTTCTGGAGAACTATGAGGGGGCCGTACGGATTTTCCTGGAATGTCGCCGGGTTATTGAAGAACCCCAGTTAGCTGGGGATATTTTGCCGATGGACGAACTGTTGGAAGAGGTGTTTCCGGAGAAGAAGAACGAGAGCAATCTATAAGGAGAAAAATCATGCGAGTTCTTTTAGTTGAGGATGAAAAACCTCTGGCGGCGGCATTAGGAAAGATATTTGAGAAAAACAAAATCCTGGTTGATGTTGTCAATGATGGGATTGAAGGGAAGCTGCTCAGCGAGAACGATGTCTATGATGTGATTATTCTGGATATTATGCTGCCGGGAATGACCGGTCTGGAAATTTTGCGTTCGATCCGGGAGGCGGGCAAAAATGTTCCGATTCTTTTATTGACCGCTAAAGATGATACCAAGGATAAGGTGAATGGACTGAATATGGGCGCCGATGATTACCTGGTTAAACCCTTCGTTACGGAAGAGTTAATTGCCCGGGTAAGGGCTTTGGGCCGACGACCCTGGGAGGTTTATCAGGACAATGTGATCCACTTTTCAAATATTTCGCTGAACATTAATTCCGGGGAACTGTATGTCGATGAAGTCTTAAACCGACTCACTGCCAAGGAAGCCCAATTACTGGAAATGTTTATCCGAAATCCCGGCATGACCATCTCCAAAGAGCAGATTCTGGACCGAATCTGGGGAATTGAGAGCATGGCGATGGAAAACAGTGTGGAGATTTATGTCCACTATCTGCGAAAAAAGCTGGATAACTCTAAGGCTTATATCAAAACCATTCGGGGCTTGGGTTATGTTTTAAAGGAGAAGGAGAATGTTAAGTCTTAACAAGCTTCGGATCAACCTTACCCTGATGAATACAGGAGTCCTGATCGGACTCCTATTATTTATTTCCATTTTTCTGTATGTCGTTTTGAGTATGGATGTGGAGACAAATGTCAATAACAATCTTAAAATATATTGTTCCCAACTGGCCAATGAAATTGAATATCTGGAACGGCAGGAAGCAGGAGAAGCAGTTACCGAGGAAGAAAAGCAGGGTTATTTTGAATATACCCGCAGTCTCGTCCAGAATAATATCGCTTATGTAATTTTTGACCAACAGTTTGGCGTTCTGGATCAGTCCTATTCGCTGCCGCTTGAAGAGGCCAAACTGGTGGAGATATCGAAACATTATTTTGCTGGTAACAAAGAAAAATATCTGATCAGCAATTATAAACAGGGTGACAAAGACTATAAAATTTGCACCTATGCGGTAGTCAATAAAAATGGCGAATTAAAAATTGTCCAAGCGATGAAAAATATGGCCTCGGAACGGTCGCTATTGGGAAATGCTCAGGAAATGGTGGGATTTACAATCCTGATTGGGGCATCACTATCCTTTTTAGGTGGTTATTTTTTGTCTGGCCGATCCCTGATTCCGATAAAAAAGAGTGTTGAACGACAGCAGGAATTTTTAGCGGATGCTTCCCATGAGCTGCGGACCCCAATTGCGGTGATTCAGACAAATCTGGAAGTGGTTAAGGCCAGCACCGATGAAAGTGTGGAAAGCCAGCTGACCTGGATCAATAACGCCTATGATGAAATCCAGTGGATGCAGCACATCGTTGAAGATTTGATGTTTCTGGCCCGGGCCGATTCCGGGGACATGGTGGTACAGCAGGAGCCGGTGGATTTAACTTATGCAATCAAGGTGGTTTGCGAAAAAATGGCGCCCATAGCCGGGAAAAAGGGAATTGCTTTGATCAATAAGCTGGAGGATGATCTGATTATCACCGGGGATGAAAAACAGATTACCCAGTTGCTGGTGATTTTGTTGGATAATGCCATCAAATACAGCGGTGAAAATACCATTATTCGGATCATCGGAAAGCAGACCCTCCAGGGCGTTGCGGTGGAAGTTATTGATCAGGGGATCGGGATTCCCAAAGACGAGATCAGCAAAGTAACCCAACGGTTTTATCGGGTCGACAAAGCCCGTTCCCGAACGGAGGGGGGCACCGGTCTGGGGCTATCGATTGCCAATTGGATTGTGGACGAGCACCATGCTGGCATGATAATCGAAAGTGAAGAAAAAAAAGGAACCAGGATTATTTTGAATTTTGATAAGGGGGTAGAGAAAAAATGAGCAGTTTAAAATTTTGCGGCGATGAGATTATCACCGGGCCAGGAACACTGGATGCCATAAAAAAGATCGATGGACAGCGGTTCTTTTTAGTAACCGGAAAGTCTGCCTTGTTCAGAAATGGAACAATCAAACGGGCCGAAGGCCTTTTAAAAGAGAGCGCTAAGGCTTATGATATCCTGAGTGGGATCGGAGCGAATCCTAGTGTTTCTGATGTGGAAGCTGGCTTGATTAAGATGAAAGATTTCGATCCGGATGTGGTCATTGCCATTGGTGGCGGATCGGTTATGGATGCGGCCAAGGTGATGACGCTGATGTGCGAATACCCGGGATTAACGATTGAGGCAATCAAAAATGGCCAGGTACCGGAAAAACGGGAGCGGATTAAACTGGTCGCCATCCCCACGACCTCGGGGACGGCCTCGGAAGTCACCCGGGCAGCGGTGATTACCTTCCCGGAAGAGAATATCAAAATCGGGCTAAAGACCAAGGCCTTTATTCCCGATCTGGCGATTCTGGATGGGGAGCTGGCACTGTCAATGCCGAACGGTGTGATGGTGGAATCCGGGATGGATGCCCTGACCCATGGTCTGGAAGCCTATATTAATAAGAATGCCGATGACTTTACCAAAATCATGGCCAGAGGGGCGGTGGAGGGGCTGCTTGGGCACCTGCGTCCGTCTTTTGAAAATGGGGACATCGAAAGCCGCCAGCATGTCCATAATTTTTCCTGTCTGGCCGGGTTTGCTTTTCAGAATGCCGGATTGGGAATGGATCATGGGATTGCCCATGCCTTTGGGGGCCGTTTTGGAACCAGTCACGGGCTCCTCAATGCAATTGCCCTGCCCTTTGTGTTGGAATATAATCAGCGGGATCTCCAGGTAGCTGAGGATCTGGAGAAGTTATCCCGGTTAATCGGCAAAAACATCATTGACGAAATCAAAGCGCTAAATCAAAGCTTTGGTATCCCTGATTCGTTTCAGGCCGCGGGAATCCCGGAAGAACACTTTAAAGCCCACTACGAGGAGTTATTAAAAAATTCACTGCTGGGCTCCACTCAGCGAAATCCCGTGAAGATGGATGCTGCACAAATGGATAAGGTCTTACTTAGCATCTATTATGGGGAAAAGAAATTTTAATAAGGAAACAAATGCGGTAGTTGGAAAACTTGTTAAGGCCCAATCAAGGCAGCAGAGCTTTCTTACCTACCGGTGAAATAAATATTTAGGAGAATACATGAGTTTATTAGACGGGTTAAACGCTCGACAGAGAGAAGCAGCAGAAACCATCGATGGGCCGCTATTAATACTGGCCGGGGCCGGATCGGGAAAAACACGAACCATTATCCATCGCATTGCCCATATTATTGAAACCGGACAGGCATGGCCTTCGCAGATTCTGGCCATCACCTTTACCAATAAAGCCGCCGGTGAAATGCGGGAACGAATTGCCAAAATGAATATCGAGGACAGTAAACGGATCTGGATGTCGACCTTCCATGCCATGTGCGCCCGGATCATGCGAAGTCATGCCCAATGGCTGGGTTATGATGATAATTTTGTTATTTATGATATGGACGATCAGAAACGATTGTACAAGAGCCTGATTAAAGAGTTGGGTCTCAACGACAAATATTTTACCAATCAGTTTTTAAGTGGTGAAATCTCCACTGCCAAGAATAATTTTGTCAGTCCTGACGCCTATTTGAAAGAAAATTCTGGAGATTTCAGAAAAGAAAAGGTTGCTGTTTATTATAAACGCTACCAGGAAAGCCTCAAAGCCAACAATGCGATGGACTTTGATGATCTGATCTACAATACCCTGGTATTATTTAAAGGCTTTCCCGAAATTCTGGAACAATACCAGAATCGCTTTAAATACATCATGGTTGATGAATATCAGGATACCAATCACAGCCAATACGAGTTGGTCAATATGCTGGCCGCCAAATATAAAAATATTTGCGTCTGCGGCGATGATGACCAGAGTATTTATGGCTGGCGGGGCGCAGATATCAATAATATTCTGGACTTTGAAAAAGACTATGCCAGTGCCCGGGTAGTTAAACTGGAAGAAAACTACCGCTCCACCCAAACCATCCTGGATTGTGCCAACAGTGTCATCGCCAGAAACACCGGTCGCAAGGAAAAGGCGCTGTGGACCAATAATGACGGCGATGAAAAAATTATGATTGCCTCTTTTAACCAGGGTTATGATGAAGCCCGGTTTATTGTGGATGAGATTAATGACACGATCAATAAAGGCCAGGGTATCTATGGCGATTTTGCCATCCTTTATCGAACCAATGCCCAGTCCCGGCTGTTTGAAGAAGCCCTGATGCGGGCCGGTCTACCCTATCAGCTAATCGGCGGAACCGGATTCTACTCCCGAACCGAAATCAAGGACATTATTGCTTATTTAAATGTCCTTAGCAATCCCAAAGACAATATGGGCTTTATGCGGATTGTCAATGTGCCGAAGCGGGGGATCGGTTCGGCAACCATTGAAAAGATTGCCGAATATGCCAATTTTAAAAGCTTCAGCCTGATGCAGGCCTTCCATCACGTTGAAGAAATTCCAGAGCTGAGCCCCAGTGTCAAAAATAAGGTTCGGGCCTTCAGTGAACTGATGAAAGAACTGGCAGCGATCCAGGAGACGGCCAGCTTAAGTGAGCTGATCGCAGCAGTGATTGAAAAAACCGGTTATCTGGAAATGCTGGAAACCGGAAAAATGGATAAGGGTGAAAGTCGACTGGAAAATCTTCAGGAACTGGTCTCCTCAGCCACCGACTTTGAGAAAAACAGTGATGACCAAAGCCTCAGCGCCTATCTGGAAACGGTGGCCTTATCGTCAGAAACCGATAAATACGATGGCGATCAGGGCAAGGTGTTGCTGATGACTTTGCATAACGCCAAGGGTCTGGAATTTCCGATTGTCTTTATCCCCGGCCTCGAAGAGGGGATTTTTCCCCATGGTCGAGCGATGGATTCCCCGGAGGATATTGAAGAAGAACGGCGCATCTGTTATGTGGGTATTACCCGGGCCATGAAACGGCTCTATATTTCCTGGGCCGCCGAAAGAACCCTCTATGGTCGCCGTCAATTGCAAACCCCGTCCCGGTTTTTAAAAGAAATGCCGGATGCGGTGTGTGTGGAGAATAAACAGCGTTACGAGCGCAAGCCGGAGATTGACATTGAAATGAAGAAAAATAAGACCTTTTCCGAACGGGTGACCCAGTCGAAGGTGGCGATCCGCAGAAATAATGCCAATGCCGTTAACCTGAACAACAGCCCCTCAGAAAATAATTTTGGACTGACCGATAAGGTTAAGCATAAAAAATTTGGCATTGGCACTGTGGTTGAGGTAAAAAGCAACATGATTTCGGTGGCCTTTCCGGGGGTCGGGATCAAAAAAATGGATCCGACCTTTGTGGAAAAAGCATAGTTAATAAGCAGTTAAGGATAGGAAATGCGTATGAGTAAAACCCGAATTGAAGACTTAAAGAAAGAAATTGAAGCTCATAACCGGGCCTACTATCTTGATGATGCCCCCCTGATTTCAGACTACGACTATGATCAGCTGATTAAGGAACTGATTGACTTAGAAACCCAAAACCCAGAGTTGATTACGCCGGATTCCCCGACCCAGCGGGTTGGTGGCAGTCCTTCTGAGGGCTTCGAGAAGGTGGTTTATAGTCGTCCCAAGCTGAGTCTCAGCAATGCCTTTGATGCGGCAGATCTCCGGGATTTCGACCGCCGGGTGCGGCAAACCTGTCCCGAAGCCACCTATGTGGTGGAATACAAGTTTGATGGGTTAACGGTTGTGCTCAATTATGAAAAGGGTCTGTTTGTCCAGGGGGCCACCCGGGGCGATGGGGTGGAAGGAGAGAATGTCACTACTAACCTCAAAACGATCCGGTCGGTTCCGCTGCGTCTTTTGGAACCGAGAACCCTGGAAGTCCGGGGTGAGGTGTTTATGGGCAAGGCTGATTTTGAAAAGCTGAATCAGCGGCGCCTGGCTGAAGCGGAAAGCCCTTTCGCCAACCCCAGAAATGCCGCCGCCGGTTCATTGCGGCAACTGGATCCCAGGCTAACAGCTTCCCGGCCGCTGGATATTTTTATCTTTAATCTGGAAGCGGCGGCAGGGTTTGAACCCAAAACGCATCAGGAGACGTTGAACTATTTAAAAAAGCTGGGTTTTAAAACCAGTGCGGTTAAAACCTTTAGCGATATCGAAGCGATTATTGACTATTGTAGCGAGATGGAAGTGGAACGACGGGAGTTACCCTTTGAGATTGATGGTTTGGTGATAAAAGTGGATCAATTAACCTATCGGGAGCAGTTGGGTAACACTTCAAAGAGCCCCCGTTGGGCGATTGCCTATAAATTTGCCCCGGATCAGGCACTTACCACCGTTGATGCCATCACCGTTCAGGTTGGCCGTACCGGCGCCCTGACCCCGGTGGCTGAACTTAGACCGGTATCACTGGCCGGGTCGGTGATTGCCCGGGCCACCCTCCATAATGAAGACAATATCCGTAATAAAGATATTCGCATTGGCGATCATGTGGTGATCCAGAAAGCCGGTGATGTAATTCCGGAAGTGGATCATGTGGTGTTTGAAAAGCGATCGGGCAACGAGGTGGTTTTTCAAATGCCAAAACGCTGTCCGGTATGTGACGAACCGACCTTCCGAATTGACGGAGAAGCGGTGACCCGATGCCTGAACATGGCGTGTCCGGCCCAGGTGTTTCGCAAACTGGTGCATTTTACCTCCCGGGATGCGATGAATATCGAAGGATTGGGGCCGGGGGTGCTGCGATTGTTGATGGACGAGCAGCTGGTGAGTAACCCGGTCGATATCTATCATCTCGATCACAAGAGAGCGCAGCTGGTCACCCTGGAAAAGCTGGGTGAAAAATCAGTTGACAATCTTCTGGCCGGGATTGAAGCCTCTAAAAAACGCGACCTGTCACGACTGATTTTTGGGTTGGGGATTCCCCTGGTGGGTGCCAGAGGGGCGAAAATTCTGGCAGAGCATTTTAAGACAATGGACAGTTTGATCCTGGCCCAGGCAGACGATCTCAAAGCGATTTTTGAGATCGGTGAAAAAATGGCTGCCGAAATCGTCGATTTTTTTCAGACCCCCACCAATCTTGAAATTATCAGCGGGCTTTCAGCGGCGGGAATCAATATGGTTCAGGAAACCGGTCAGGAGTCCCAGACCCTGGTTGGCAAGACCTTTGTACTCACCGGCACCCTGCCCACCCTCGACCGCCGGGAGGCCAAAGCCCTGATCGAAGCAAACGGTGGCAAGGTCGCTGGCAGCGTCAGCAAAAAAACCGACTTTCTTCTATCCGGAGAAAAATCCGGGTCAAAATACACCAAAGCACAGGAGTTGGGAATTACAATAATTGATGAAGATGCGTTTTTAGCTCTTGTCACAGGTGGTGGGTTTGATCTATAATGAAGGGTGATTTTTAGAATCAGACTGACAGCTTTGGCTGTTAACATAGCAAATCAGTGCATTTATAGTAAATAAAGTGCGTAAACAGTGACCAAAAGAATAAGATCGAAAGTCAGCAGCAAAGAAAGGATAAGAACTATGAGTTTAACACGAGAAGATGTCACCTACGTGGCCAATCTTGCCCGTTTGGAATTTTCCGAGGATGAAGTGACCGCTCTGGCCGACCAACTGGGAGCCGTGCTGGATTATGCCGAAACCCTCAGCGGACTCGACACCTCCCAAATTAAAGCCACTGAACATGTGTTGGCCGTCCAGAATGTGTTTCGGGAGGACGAAATCAAGTCCTGTCTGAGCAATGAAGAAGCCTTGGCCAATGCGCCGGAAAGCGAAGCCGGGTGCTTTAAGGTTCCCCGGGTTATGGAATAGGAGGCAATAATGGAATTATATCAAAAAACCATACATGAAATAAATGACCTTCTGGATAAAAAAGAAGTGACGGTTACGGAGGTAACCCAGGCGGTGGTTAACCGCATTAACGCCGTTGAAAAAAGTACCGATGCCTATCTCAGTCTCCAGACCGAAGTAGCATTGGAAATGGCTCAGGGGTTGGATGCCGAGCTGTCCGTGCGAGCCCAAGGGACCCCGCTGGAAGGGATTCCTTACGGACTCAAAGACAATATGTGCACCAAAGGGATCTTAACCACCTGTGCGTCAAAAATGCTGTATAACTTCAATCCGCCTTATAATGCCGAGGTTTACGACCGGCTTAGCGAAGCGGGGGGGATTTTGCTTGGAAAAACCAATATGGATGAGTTTGCCATGGGTTCTTCCACCGAAAACTCAGCTTACAAAAAGACCCGTAATCCCTGGAATTTAAACAAGGTGCCCGGCGGTTCCAGCGGCGGATCAGCCGTTGCCGTGGCAGCCGACACAGCCTTTTACACATTGGGATCAGACACCGGTGGATCGATCCGTCAGCCGGCAGCTTTTTGCGGAGTAGTGGGGATGAAACCAACCTATGGTCTGGTCTCCCGTTATGGTCTGGTAGCCTTTGCCTCATCACTGGATCAAATTGGACCGTTCACCAAGGATGTCGAAGACTGCGCCCTGGTGCTGAACGCCATTGTTGGTCATGATGCCAAGGATTCCACCTCTCTCAATCTGGGAAAAATCGATTATACCCAAAACCTCAAACAAGGGGTTAAGGGGTTAAAAATTGGCGTGGCCAAAGAATTTTTCGGCGAAGGTCTGCAACCGGAAGTCCGCAAAAGTCTGGAAGAGGCCATTGCCATCTATAAAACCCTGGGGGCCGAAATTGTCGATGTGTCTTTTCAGCATCTGGACTATGCCTTGTCCGCCTACTATATGATTTCCTCGGCTGAAGCCAGCTCCAACCTGGCTCGTTATGACGGTATTCGTTATGGTTTCCGGGCCGAAGAATACAGCGATCTGGTTGATCTTTACAAAAAAACCCGAAGCCAGGGTTTTGGCGACGAGGTAAAACGACGGATCATGCTGGGGACCTATGCCCTCAGTTCTGGTTATTATGACGCCTATTATAAAAAAGCCATGCAGGTGCGAACCATCATCAAAGCTGACTTTGATCAGGTCTTTGGTGGTTGCGATGTGCTGCTGACCCCAACTGCTCCGACCACTGCTTTTGGTATTGGCGAAAAAACCAGCAATCCGCTGGAGATGTATCTGACCGATATTTATACCGTACCGGTTAATATTGCCGGGATTCCCGGGGTTTCAATTCCCTGTGGCCTGGACAATAACGGGATGCCGATTGGGATGCAGCTGTTGGGGCCGATTTTAAGCGAAGAGACGCTGTTAAAAGCCGCATGGGCCTTTGAGCAGGAATCCGGTCTGACGAATTTAAAAGCACCATTGGGAACGGAGGTCTAAATCATGGAATATGAAATTGTCATTGGAATGGAAATCCATGTGGAGTTGGGCACAAAAACAAAGATATTCTGTTCGTGTCCAACCGAGTTTGGCCAGGATGAAAATACCCATACCTGTCCGGTGTGTTTGGGGATGCCGGGAGTCTTGCCGGTACTCAATGAAAAAGTGGTCGAATATGCGACCCGGGCCGGTCTGGCGCTTAATTGCGAAATTGCTCATTTTAGCAAGATGGACCGAAAAAACTATTTCTATCCGGATTTGCCCAAAGCCTATCAAACCTCGCAATTTGATTTACCGATCTGTACTGGTGGTGCAGTCGGCATTGAGGTAGACGGGGTTAAAAAAGATATCGGCATTACCCGCATCCATATCGAAGAAGATGCCGGTAAGCTGCTGCACGAATCGGCCGATGGAACCCTGTTGGATGTCAACCGTTGTGGCGTCCCACTGATTGAGATCGTCACCGAGCCGGATTTGCGCAGTGCCGAGGAAGCCCGGGCCTTTGCCGAAAAGGTTCGGAATATTCTGGAATATACCGGCGTTTCTGACTGTAAGATGGAACAGGGCTCGATGCGTTTTGACGTGAATTTGTCAATTCGGGAAAAAGGCTCCGAAGTGTTGGGAACCCGAACCGAAATGAAAAACCTCAACTCCTTCCGGGCACTGATTCGAGCGGTTCAATATGAAAGCAAACGCCAGATCATCGAGCTCAAAAAAGGTCGGGAAATCATCCAGGAAACCCGTAAATGGGATGATGCCAAAGGGGTTTCCTCATCGCTTCGAAGCAAGGAAGAAGCGCACGATTATCGCTATTTTCCGGAACCGGATCTGGTCCCGATTGTGCTGGAACCGTCATATATCGAAAAAATTAAAAGTGAACTGCCGGAATTGCCGGAAGCTAAAAAACAGCGTTATGTAGAAGAATATAAACTGCCGGAATACGATGCCGGGGTATTGACAACCACTGGTGTTACCGCCCGCTTCTTTGAAGAAGCGGTGGCGCTATATAACGAACCCAAACAGATTTCCAACTGGATGATGGTGGAAATTCCGCCGCTTTTAAAAGAAAATGAACAAAGCATGGAAACTATCACCATTACCCCGGCGCAACTGGTGGAACTTTTGAAACTGGTTAAGGATAAGGTCATCAGCGGAACCAGCGGTAAAGAAGTTTTAAAAGAAATGTTTATTTCCGGTAAAAATGCTGGAGATATCGTCAAAGAACAGGGACTGGCACAGATGAGTGATACCGGCGAACTGGAAGCCATCATCGAAAAAATTGTTGCCGATAATCCCAAATCGGTCGAAGATATCGGGGCTGGTAACGAAAAGGCGTACGGCTTTTTAACCGGACAGGTGATGAAGGCCACCAAAGGAAAAGCCAATGCCCAGGTTGCCAACGAAATTATTCGAGCGGTCGTTGCCAAACATCTGGCTTAGGATGCGGTAACACCGAATAGTATTAAAGAACAAGAATTTTTAACTAAGGGATTATTGCATCTTTGCAGTAATCCCTTAAAAAATAAGAAACAGAAAAAGGTAAGATATGGAAAATAGTGAAGAAATAAAAGCAACAGAGGCGATCAATCAACGGATTGACGGCCGGGAAGCCCACGAATTAAGACCAATCAGAGTCACCCGACACTTTATAAAAAATGCCCAGGGATCAGTGCTGATTGAAGTCGGCGATACCAAGGTCATATGCACTGCGATGGTTGAAGACAAGGTGCCGCCGTTTTTAAAAGGCCAGAAGAAAGGCTGGGTTACTGCTGAGTATGAAATGCTTCCGGCATCAACCAATACCCGCAAAAGCCGGGATCGGAATCGGGGCAAAATCGATGGCCGAACCATGGAAATTCAGCG
This sequence comes from Acetobacterium sp. UBA5834, assembly GCF_002435675.1. Classification (NCBI taxonomy): domain Bacteria; kingdom Bacillati; phylum Bacillota; class Clostridia; order Eubacteriales; family Eubacteriaceae; genus Acetobacterium; species Acetobacterium sp. UBA5834. The sequence goes on from NZ_DJGY01000062.1 coordinate 50,888, forward strand.
CTTAATCGGTCGAAGTCTACGATCTGTCATCGACCAGACGCTACTGGGGGAACGAACCATCTGGATTGACTGCGATGTGATTCAGGCCGACGGCGGAACCCGGACGGCAGCAATTACCGGCGCATTTCTGGCCCTTCATGATGCCTTGTCAGGGTTGATCGCAGCCGGAAAAATTGCCGAAATGCCGATTACCAATTATGTTGCAGCCACCAGTGTCGGAATTTATCAGGGCGAAGCCATTGTTGATCTGTGTTATGAAGAAGATTCACATGCCGAGGTCGATATGAATATGGTGATGACTGAAGCGGGTGAAATCATCGAAATACAGGGCACCGGTGAAGAACGGCCCTTTAAAAAGGAAGAACTGCAAAAACTATTAGAACTGGGCGAAGCGAGTATCAAAGAAATTATCGCTTTCCAGAAAGATACATTACAGGATTAACGGGTAAATAATCATGAGAACGATACTGTTAGCGACTGGAAATCAGGATAAGGCCAATGAGTTGAAAGCGATGCTGGGCGATGATTTTGAAGTCATGACAATGACGGATATGGGGATTGATCTGGATATTATTGAAGACGGCCTGACCTTTGAAGCGAACGCATTGATCAAGGTTCGGGCCTTGCAGCCCTATGTTCAGGGCAAAGATCTGATCATTATGGGGGACGACTCTGGTTTGTCGGTAGACTGCCTAAATGGAGCCCCGGGCATCTATTCGGCCCGTTATGCTGGCGACAATGTCAGCTATGCTGACAATAATGAAAAACTCCTGAAAGAAATAGCCGATGTGCCGGAAGAAAAACGCGGGGCAGCTTTTATCACCGTGATCGCAATGATTTTGCCGGATGGTCGGGAGTTGACCTGTGAAGGACTGGTTCGGGGAAAAATTGCCAGTGACTATTGCGGCAGCGGGGGATTTGGCTATGATCCGCTGTTCATTCATGAAGCATCCGGACGTTGCTACGGTGACATGAGCAAGGAAGAAAAAAACCGCCTCAGTCATCGTGCCCTTGCCATTCAAAAGGCCCGGGAACTGCTGAATCAGGCACGATAAAAAACGGGCAATGGGGATTTTTATTTGTACGAAAAGACTAAGGGATGGGGGATAAAATGAAAATTGGCGTAATGAGCGATAGCCACGGCAATCTGAAAGCTGTAAAACAGGCTGTTGAGGAAATGGGTCCGGTGGATGTGATTATCCATTTGGGGGATTATGTGGAAGATGCGCTGTATCTGCGAACGATCACGAACGCCCCCGTTCACATCTTAAAGGGCAACTTGGACTCGTTTGCTGATCAGGGTAGTATGTCACTGGAAACCACATTAGGTGGGTTTAGAGTGTTTGCCTGTCATGGTCATAAACACGGGGTCAAGAATGATCTGCATCATCTATACTATGCCGGGTTGGAAAAGAGTGCGCAAGTGATTCTCTATGGACATACCCACCACGCTTACATTGAAGATGATGGCCAGGTGTTGCTGATGAACCCCGGTTCGGTAGGGGCACCCCGCTTGGATGATCCCGCAAGCTATGGGCTGATTACCATAGAAAAAGGGGAAATCGAGGCAAAAATCATCCCGCTTTGGAATGATTGATTGTAGCAGGGAAAAGGAGGCAAGCGATGCTCAGTGTAAGAGATGTATCAATGACCTATCAAAAGGGAAAAAAAGAGGCTTTAAAAAACATCAATTTAGAAATTGCTGAAGGGGAATTCACCGCCCTGCTGGGACAAAATGGGGCGGGTAAAAGCACCTTGATCAATATCCTGGCCGGTAATGTGAAAAAGACCCAGGGGAGTGTCAGCATCGGTGGTTACGATCTTGATAAGAAGGAACTGGAAACAAAAAAAATTATCGGCATCGTCCCCCAGGATACGGGCTATGATTTTGTATTTACTGTTGATGAAGCCTTAAAAAAACAATCCGGTTACTTTGGGATCAAAAACAACAAGGCCTATATCGATGAAGTTCTGGAGGCCTTGTACTTAACCGAAAAACGTAGTGCCCGCATTCGGGATCTGTCCGGGGGAATGCGCAGACGGTTTCTGATTGCCAAGGCGCTGGTTCATAAGCCCAAAATCCTGATTCTCGATGAGCCAACAGCGGGTGTTGATATTGAAATGCGCCATACCTTATATGATTTTCTGGTTAAGCTGCATCAGTCCGGAACCACGATCATCCTGACCACCCACTATATTGAAGAAGCTGAAAAGCTGTGCAAGCGGATTGTGATTATTGATGGCGGGAAAATTATTGCTGATGAACCCAAAGAAGAACTGATGGATGCCTTTTCCCGGGAGTCAATCATCGAGGTTCACTTTGATCAGGCGCTTAATCTGGCTGACTTTGATTTTTTAAGTGACTATCATCCGCATATTGAAGATAAAACCAGGCTGCAGCTGAAAGCCTCAAAAAAAGACTTGTCCAAAGTCTTTAGGCAACTATCGGAGAAAAACTTGGAATTCACCAATCTGGTGGTCGAAAGACCAAAACTGGAAGATATTTATTTAAATATCATTAAACATTAGGAGGGCAAATGAAAAGTAGAGTTTTTTATAACAGAGTTGGATTTGCAACCCTCTTAAATAAAGAAATCCATCGGTTTATGAAGGTTCCGGTACAGACAGTACTGGCGCCACTGATTTCGAATATATTATATATGCTGATCTTCGGGGGAATGCTGCAAACCAGAGAAGTTGGGATTGATGGAATTAGCTATCTCAATTTTCTGGTTCCCGGTTTAGCGACGATGGGAGCAATTTTTGCGGCCTTTCAAAATCCCGCTTTTTCAATGATCTCACAGAAATTTCAAAACACCATTCAGGATCTAAACAGCTATCCCATCTCACTGGCAGAAAAAATTCTGGCTTTTGTCTTTGGTGGAATGTTTCGCGGGGTGCTGGTGGGGATCCTGACTTATGTGGCGACGATATTTTTCGTGGGCTATGAAGTTGCATATCCAATCTTTTTTGTTCTCTCACTGACGGCAACGTCCTTTGTGTTTGCTTCGGTGGGTTTAATTGCCGGTCTTGTTTTAGATAATTTTGAAAAGATGAATTTTGCTTTGGCAATTATTATCACGCCACTTACCTATTTAGGAGGGGTCTTTTTTGAGGTTTCCAAACTACCGGGATTTCTGGCCAATCTAATCTATCTCAACCCGATCTTTCCGCTGGTTAATGTTTCCCGATACGCCTATATCGGCGTCTGTGAGGGTAATATCGTGATGCATGTTCTTTTGACAATGGGATTGCTGATCAGTTCATTTTTAATTGCGGCCTATATCTTCAAAAAAGGTGTTGGAATTAAAATCGTCTAAGCCTTGTTGCGGTTCAGACTGACCTGGTTTTGAGAGCCCATAAAAAGAAAAAATAATTAAAAAAGAGTTGACAACACTGCCTATTTCAAGTATACTAACACTTGTCTCTAAGAGAGGCAATGCGGGTGTAGCTCAGTGGTA
>NZ_DJGY01000018.1:0-57184 GCF_002435675.1 Acetobacterium sp. UBA5834
TGTGGCGTTTTGCAAACGCCTAATAATCTCGAAAATACGGAGGAAAAAATCCCCTTGTTTGAAGAGGTGCTAAGCATGGTTGATGGACAGGTTCCATTGATTGTCGAACTGAAAAACACCAAGAATCTCAACGAGCTGTGCTCAAAAACGGCCGAGTATCTGGATCAGTATGAGGGCTTATATTGTGTTGAATCTTTTCAGCCGTTGATTGTCCGGTGGTTTTATAAAAACCGGCCCGATGTGGTCAGAGGTCAGCTATCGGTGGGGCGCAAAAGTCTCAAGGGATTGGATGTCAAATTGTGGCAATGGTTGCTAATCATTTCATTTGCAACCAATTTTATCACCCGACCACATTTTATGGCCTTCCACCATGGCGATGCCCGGCGTAAACTGGGGCTTAGTCTATTTCATCTGCTGACTGGCAGATTGGTTGGATGGACAGTCCAGGATACCGATGACATTGAGTATTGCAAGAAAAAATTTGATGCAATCATTTTTGAATATTTTGAGCCATGAGTTTTAGTAAAGGTCTGTGCATCTCAAGAAGAGCTGCGGGGCCTTTTTTCAGGTTAATGCAGAAGAAAGAGGAGATTTTAAAAGAATCGCAGAGGATTTGCAAATGAAAATAGACCGACTCATTGGAATATTATCCATCCTGCTACAACAGCAACAGGTAACTGCCCCCTACCTGGCTGAAATATTTGAGGTCTCCCGTCGAACCATTAACCGGGATATTGAAGACATCTGCAAGGCCGGAATTCCGCTGACAACGACTCAGGGAGCGAATGGCGGTATTGCCATTATGGAAGGTTATAAGATCGATAAAACGCTGCTGTCATCAGCAGAACTACAGTCGATTCTGACCGGACTGAAAAGTCTGGACAGTGTGGCCGGAACCAATCAGTATCGGCAATTAATTGATAAACTGGCAGTGGATCGGGGAGCGGCCCGGCCGTCTAACCACATTGTCATTGATCTGTCCTCGCACTACAAAAATTCGTTGGCACCAAAATTTGAAATGATCAAACAAGCCATTGACCAGCGGCGGATGATTGCTTTTTATTACTACTCACCCAAAGGCGAAAGTGGCCGACAGATAGAACCATACTTGATTGTTTATCAATGGTCGTCCTGGTACATCTGGGGCTATTGTCGGGAGCGGTCCGATTATCGTCACTTTAAGCTTAACCGGCTCTGGGATTTGCAGGTGCTGGACGCAACCTATGAACCCCGGGATCTGCCGGAATATAACAGCCAGGAGCAATTGGCCATGCCCAGTCAGATTCAATTGGTGGCAGACTTTGACCCCGCAATGAAATGGCGGCTCATAGACGAATATGGGATAAATTGCTATCAGATAACCACAACGGGCAAACTTCGTTTCGAATTCTGTTTTTCCAGCCGGGAGAATCTTTTTAGTTGGCTGCTGAGTTTTGGTGATGGGGTCGAATTAATTAACCGGAAGCGCTGAGAAATGAATTTTTGATGATCACAAAAAAAATCAGTAAAAAATACCAATGATTGAGTTAAACATGACAGACAGGTGTCGTGATTGTGGAGCTATAATGATTAAAAAACGAGGAGGAAGTAGTTATGAAATTTGAAGCACCGATGCTGGTAGTGAATGATATTAATCATTCCCGGGCTTTTTATTGTGATGTTTTTGGTTTGGAAGTGGTGATGGATTTTGGTGAGAATATTACTTTTAATGCCGGGTTTTCGCTTCAGGATAAGGCCCTTTGGGCAAAATTTATCCATCGGGACGAAAAAGAGATTGTCTATCGGGGTAACGATATGGAACTTTATTTTGAGGAAGAGAATCTGGATGAGTTTTTAGCACATCTAAAAAATTTTCCGGAGATTGAATATTTGCACGATGTGGAGGAAGCGGCTTGGGGTCAGCGGTCCATTCGCTTCTATGATCCGGATTATCATATTATTGAAGTGGGTGAAAGCATGGCCATGGTGTGTCGGCGTTTTTATGACCAGGGGATGACCGAGGCGGAAATTGTCGAGCGAACCATGATGCCGGAGGAAGTGGTTAAGAGTTTTATAAAATAAAGTTGAAAACAAAATTCGGTTGAATAAAAATGTAGATTTTAAAAGTAGAGAAGCCCTTCATACACAAAATTTGAAGGGCTTCTTTTACGTTAGTTTTAATAATGATATAATAAATCAGTTAATATTGAGAAAAGAAGGTTATAAATATGAACACAGACATCACTATCCGTTGGGCAGAGCTAGACGATGCGCAAGCATTATTAAATATTTATGCGCCCTATGTCCGGGAAACGGCCATCACTTTTGAATATACCGTGCCGACGCTTTTAGAATTTAAGCAGCGCATGCAAAAAACCATGATGAAATATCCCTATCTGGTGGCCGTTCGGGGAGCTGAAATCCTCGGCTATGCCTATGCTTCCGAGTTTAAAAACCGGGCGGCCTACGACTGGGCGGTGGAAACCACCATCTATGTTAAACAGCACAGCCGTCAAAGTGGGGTGGGTAAAAAGCTCTATCAGGCGCTTGAGGCAGTTTTAAAAAAGCAGAACATCACGAATCTCTATGCTTGCATTGCCTATCCCAATCCCGGCAGTATCGGTTTTCATGAACACCTGGGCTATCAAACCATTGGTCATTTTTCTAAATGTGGCTACAAGCTGGAAACCTGGTATGACATGATCTGGATGGAAAAAATGATTGCGGCCCATGGCATTAAGCCAGAACCGTTTATCAGGATCGGTGATTTAACAAAAAATGAGAAGTGGAAGCCAGAAATTATAAAAAACAGCAAAAGCTAAAAAGTGCAGTGGTTTTAACAAAAAAGCAATAGACAAAACCGTAAAAAAAGAATACACTGTGAATAAAAAAATTACGAAAATGCGGATACAATACAAATAAAGTGAATAAATTGAACTGGAGGCACATAGTGAAAACGATCAACTTGAAACTGATGCTGATTCATCGAGGAACCCGAACGCATTCGATCACCCAAATTGAGCCGATTGGCCATATGTCACTGGCGGAAATGATGGCGAGTAAAGGGATTGAGGTGGCGGTTTTTTCAGGGGAGCTGTTAAAAGGGCTGGAGTTTTTGGCAGCGACTGGCTCAGATGGCAATACCGTGGTCGGTTTATACTGTGATTATGAGAATCAGTCGGCGGTTGAAAGTTTTTCCCGGGAGATCAAAAGGCGTTACAGCGCCACTGTCCTAGTCGGCGGCCCCCAGACCGTTGGTTTAGGGGAGGATTTTTTGCGTGCCAGCCAGGCTGACGCAATTATGCGGGGTGAAGGAGAATACTCGCTTTTTGAGGCCATCCACGCCCTGCAAAATGAAACGATCGAAAAGTGGGAGAGCATTCCGGGACTCTGTTCACTTAGAAGTGACGGCAGTTATTATGATAATGGCATTTATCCGGCCATTGAAAATCTCGATGCGCTGCCGATTATTACCGGGACAATTAAATCCGCCCAGCATCAGGGCATTAATCATATGGCAGTCATGTCAGGACGAGGGTGTCCTTTCCACTGCTCTTTTTGTTATGAGGGCGGAAACAGCAAAAATGTAAGACGTCGCAGTGTCGCAAATGTGATGCAGGAAATCCGCTGTCGGCTGAAACAAAACCCCAACGTGAAGTACATCTTTTTCGGCGATGATACCTTCACTCTGGATAAGGAACGGGTGCGAAGTTTTTGCGAACAATTAAAAGAACTGCGGAAGGAACATGATTTTGTCTGGTTTGCTGATGCCCATGTCAACATCGTCATTAAATACCCGGAAATTGTCAAAATGATGGTCGATGCCGGGCTGGTACGGATGCAGATCGGCATTGAAAGCTGTAATCAGCATATTATTGATATCTATAATAAAAAGATCAAACGGGAAGGCCTCTTTGAGGTCATTGAAATCTGTCAAGCTGCCGGACTGCCCCAGCTGGTCGGCAACATTATCATTGGCGGCGCTCTGGAAACCCGGGAAAGTCTGGACTATACCTTTGATACCGTCAATCAAATGATTAAAGCCGGTCGCGGGATGGTGGAGGTGGTCAGCACTTTCTATATGCCATTCCCGGAAACGGCGATGTCCAAAAATCCCCAAGCTTTTGGTATTTATGTCAAGGATGAAGGGGCTCTGACCTCAGTGGGGGATTTTCCGGTGATTGAAACCGCCACCCTGAGCATTGAAGAAATCTGTGCCGCCCGGAATGAATTTTTCGAAATGAACACCCGGCTGATGCGCAAGATGCTCAGTGACGGTGAAATTCCCGATGAAGTGATTCTAAAAAGCTATGCCCTCAGTGAAAAATATGGCCTCAGCGGCATGTGGCAGGGACTGGCTTACTCCCGCTACCCCTATTTTGATGCCCAGTACAAGGCCCGGATCCGGGGTGACAAGCTGACCAAAGACTATGACGAGGAGACGGTGTTTGCGACTCATCCCCAGCGGATTGCGCTACTGTCGCTAACCCCCGAGCTGGCGGCCGAGATTCCGGTATTAAATGGCTTTGTCTATTCCCCCTTTGAATTTGAAGTATTAAAATACAGTTCTGGCAAAGTGTCCATGCTGGAGATGGCCGAAATACTTTTCCCAGCCTATCAGCACAGTTTTGAAAACTTTGAAGCTTTTAAAGAGCATTTGTTGCAGACGATTAAAAAACTGGAGCAGGTCGGTATGTGCGTTTTATCGGGGGCACTGACCGCCCAGACAACCGATCAGCAGTGGCAGGTTCGGGAAACAACCGGGGAGAACATTGTGAAAAATAAGTTCATACTTTTTAAATTATCAACAATTGGGATGGAAATCGCTGGCTTCAGCCGAAATGGTGCCTTTCTGGGCATTTATGGCCTGGCCAGCTATCTTGATGCCAATGGCTATGATGCCATTGTCTGTGAATGCCGACCCGATCAGACCATCGATTACCTGAAACGCTACCCCTTTCATGAAATTTGTGGAATCGGCTTTTCGGTGGATTTTGAAAACAAGCACGTGGTTAGAAAAGTCAGTGCGGCCATTACCGAAACCTATCGGATTCCGGTGCTGATAGGCGGACCGGAAGCAATTTCTCTGGATGAAGACTATCTGCGCCAGTCACAAGCCACCGCCATTGTCAGGGGTGAAGGCGAGTTGGCGATGGTGGCGGTTTTGGAGGCCTTAAAAAAACAGCAAAGCCTGGCCGGGATTGCCGGAATCTTTTATCTCGCCGAAAACGGCGACTGTATCGATATGGGCGAAGGTCCGGTGGTGGAAAATCTTGATGAACTGACCTTTCCGGCCTATGACAAAAGCATCACCCCGATTGACTTTTCCAGTCTCTATCTGATGAGTAGCCGGGGCTGCCCCTACCACTGTGTTTTCTGCCATGAAGGGGCCTTAAAACGGCCGATGCGACAGCGCAGTGTGGCCAACGTCATCGCCGAAATGAAATATTTTCTGCAAAAATACCCGGAGCTGAGTTATTTTAAATTCTGTGATGATACCCTGGTCACTAATCCCCAATGGCTGGATGCGTTTTGCCGGGAAGCCAAAGCCTTGCAGGCAATCCGGCCCTTCCAGTTCTATTGTGAGGCTGATGTCGTGTCTTTAAGCCGCCGCCCGGAAGTATTAAAGGCGATGGTGGATGCCGGTCTTAACCGGCTGCAAATCGGTATTGAAACGGTGGATAAAGAGATGCTCAAAGTTTACCGCAAAAATATTTCCCCGGAAATGGTCGAAACCGTTGTGAAGGCGGCCTATGATGCCGGGGTGCAACAGGTCTTTGGGGCGCTGCTGGTGGGTGGGCCTTTTGAAAACCGGGAACATATTGAAAAGAATAAGGCTTTTGGAGCCAAGCTGTTGCGATTGGGCCCGGGGATGATGGAAATTGCCCCCAGTATCGTAATGCCTTATCCGATGACGGATATCGGCCTACACCCTGAAAAATACGGCCTGACAATTTATGACCGGCAGGGGCTGAGCAGCATTTCTGATTACCCGATGATGGACAGTGAAACCATGGATCGCCGGGAGATCATGGGGGCCTATCAGGAATATCTTCAGAGTTTTGTCGATGAAGTCAAAATCATGCTGAATGATGGGGAGCTCACACATGAAGATATTTTAAGATGCTACCAAACAGCGCTGGCGGTAAATGGCCCTAAATATTGGATTAATATTATATCGCATCATAAACCGACCTTAACGGCCTACTACACCATGCTGGCCCGGGAGGCTGCCAGTCGGATCGTCGATGTGGATCGCCAGGAACTGCCGCACTGGCGGCCCCAGCGGTTAATTGAGATGTGGCGGGATGTTGATTTCTCCCAGGGCTATCCGCTGTTGTGGGGGGAGGCACTATCACCCTTTGAATATGAAATCATGAAATACGCAACCGGCAAAAGCACCATTGCCACGATGACCGAGCTGCTTTATGAGCGTTTTGGTAAACCATTTGGCGAGGGGCAGGATGAATTAATGGAACGGATCATTGAAACCCTGAAAATTTTTGATAAAAAATACTGGCTTCTTGTTGTTCCGTTCTAGAAAAAGGGTAATAAAATGAAGATACTCCTTTGTAATGTGTCAAAGAAATATGAAACCCGGGCTCACGACTATCTGGGGCTCTTTTATCTGGCCGGAGCCCTGGAAGCGGCGGGCTTTGAACCCCTGGTTTTTCATGGAAAACCGGAAGATCTGATCGAGCAAGTCAAACAGAACCAGCCGGATGCCGTGGGCTTTTCCTGTGATTTTGATAATGTTTCGCTGATTGCTGATTTGTCCCGAAAAATTAAAAAAGGCTGGGAGATCCCTGTTATTGTCGGCGGCCCCCAGAGCATCGCACTGGATGGGCAATTTCTTAAAGAAAGCCAGGCCGATTATATTTTAAGAGGCGAGGCTGAAGTGTCACTGCCGCTGCTCTTGAAAGCGGTGTTAAAAGAAGAGGGCGAATTAAGTGAGATTAGCGGACTAGCGATGATCAGGGACGGGGTTTTTACGGTCACCCCGCCGGAAATTATCAAAGATCTGGATGCCCTCCCATTGCCAGCCTACCACGCTTCCCTGCATATTGACCACGCCTATGGCAAACTGATCTTTACCGGTCGGGGCTGTCCCTACCACTGCGCCTATTGCGCCCCCAGCCCCGGCAAACAGCAGGTGCGGTTGCGCAGCATCCCGCTGGTTCTGGAAGAAATTAAACTCAACTTAGAAAACAATCCGGAACTTAAATACATTATTATTATGGATGACGCCTTTACTCTCAGTCGGGAACGGATTGAAGAATTCTGCCGGGGGATGAGGGAAATCCGCAAAGACCGCGACCTGGTCTGGTATTGCGAATGCCATGTCGGCCGAATCAAAAACTGGATGGACATTCTGCCAACGATGATCGATGCCGGATTGGTTCGGCTGCAGATTGGGATTGAGTCGGGCGATCAGCAGGTTATTGATGCCTACAACAAGCACGTCAAGATTGATGACATCGTTGAATTTGTCACCTACGCCGCTGCTTGTGGGCTGACCCAGATTGCCACTAATTTTATTGTCGGCGGGCCAGCGGAAAGCCCGGGGGCAACCGCAACCCTGATAAAAACCCTGATCGATCGGGCTCCGGGTATTATTGATATCATCACTGGCTTTTTAAGAGCCTATCCGGGTACCGAAATCATGGATAATCCGGAGAAGTTTAATTTAGTACTGCATGATCAGTCGGGCCGCTTGTCCGGCGATGATTATCCCTTTGTCACCCCAGTAGGATGCAGCCAGGATCAGATCATGAACATGCGTCAGGAACTCAACAAGGTGATCCGCCAAAGTATGCAGAATAAAATCAAAAATCATGAGTTAAAAAATGAGGTGGTGCAAAAGCAATTTAATGCCGCCCTGAAATATGGCATCCGCAGCCGCTGGTTTGAGGAAATTGCCGCTAATCCCAGAGCCTATGAATACTATTATGTGCTGTATTTAAAGGAAGGGCAGGCCTTTGAAAGATCGATGGATTTTTCCAGCGATTATCCCCAACGCACCTTTGAATTATGGCGCACGATGACCTTTACCGAAGGCTTTCCCAAACTGGATGGGATGGCGCTATCACCGCTGGAGTATGAGCTGCTGCTGCGTTGTGCCGGGAAAAGAAGTCTGGCCGAGATCGAAGTCGAATTATATGAACATTTCGGTGGCCCGTATCACGATCCGGCTGAATTCCATGGAAAATTAGTTGATCTACTGGATCAATTTAATTTTAAATATTGGCTGACACATTTTGTGATTTAGCCAAAATCTTTTAAAAGGAGGAAGAAAATGAGTATTGATGGTGCAAAAGCATTGGCCGCAAAAGTATTAACCGATGAGGCTTTGGCAAAACAACTTGATGGTGCTAAAACTGAAGCAGAATTTGATGCAGTGGTTGCAAAATTGGGTTACAGCTGTACCGCAGCTGAATTTGATGCTGCTTTTAAAGAAGCACAGACAAAACAACCAATCAGCGATGATCAACTGGATCAGGCTGCTGGTGGCTTAAGTATTGTTGGCGTAGACTACGCATTCACAGCAACACAAACCGCTCGAGCTTAGTAAAAAGAAGGGGTTCTGCCCCTTCGAAGTGTTGACTTTATGCTTACAGTCAGCACTTCAAAGGGGGAAGAAAAAGTTATGGATATATTGCTTGTCAAATCACACCGCTATGTCAGCGGTTATATTCCCGGCAGTAATCTGGGGATGAATATACTGACCCAATTATTAAGACAAAAGGGCTATCAGGCCGAGATGTTTCAGGGGTATGCCAAAGAAGCCCTGGATTATGTGGTCGCATTGATGGAAACAGCGGAAAAACCCAAAATTATCGGCTTCTACTGTGATTTTAACAATATTCACTGGATCAAAACCTTTGCCCAGGAAGTTAAAAAGCGCTATCCCGAGGTGATTCTGTTGGCTGGGGGTCCGCAGACAGCCGGGATGGACGCTGAATTTTTAAGGGATACCGCCATCGCAGCAGCCTGTATCGGTGAAGGGGAAGAGACGATCCTGGAGCTGATGGATTATTTTATAAGCAGGAAGGGTTCGCTCGAAGCGATTCAGGGAATTGTGTTCCCTGATGAAACGGGCGCCCTGGTGGAAAATGAGCCGCGAAAGCCGCCGGAAGAACTTGATGCAATTCCCTGGCCCGACATCACCCTGACCAATGATTACAAGCATTTCGGCCTACTGCCGATTTTAACCGGTCGGGGCTGTCCGTTTGGTTGTACCTTCTGCTATGAAGGGGCCAATGCCAAACGGGTTCGCCGTCACTCTGTGCCATCCTTGATGGATGAAATCAGAGCCAACTTCAAACGCAACCCGGCCATTAATTATATTAACTTTCTCGATGATACCTTTACCCTTGATCATAAGCGGGTCGATCAGATTTGTGACGAAATAAGTGAAATCCGCACAGACTACGATTTTGTCTGGTTTGCCAGCGCTCACATTTCGACCATTGATAAGCATCGCGAGATGGCTAAGCATCTGGCTGATGCCGGTCTTGTCAAAATCTTTTTTGGGCTGGAATCCGGCAGTGACCAGGTGTTAAAAAGCTATAATAAAAAAATCACCCGGAAGATGGCGGTGGATGTTATCAATCACTGTGTTGAATCGGGGATTCACGGGATCTCCGGCAATATTATTCTGGGCGGCCCCCATGAAACCCGGGAAACCATCGCCGAATCGGAGTCATTGATTATGGAACTGCTCTATAATGCCCCGGGTCAGTTTGAAACCGCTTATTTTTCGTTTCTGCCCTACCCCAAAACCCCAATTACCCTTCATCCGGAGAAATTCGGGATGGCCATTTATGAGAATTTGATTGACTGCTGTAATGAGGATATTCCCCTGTCCCGCACCGAAACACTGGATTTTACCGATCTGACAACGATTCGCCTGCAGGCGAATAAGCGGTTACAGAATGAAATGCGTAAAATTTACTTTGACGGAAAAATTCCCGAAGCGGTAATTCTCGATTCGTATCGTCTCGGTCGACAATATGGCGTTTTTACCCGCTGGAATGATTATGTCTATAAAAATATTCCGATTGACGATGCCTACTGGAAAATGCGGGCCTCGGAGGAGTACCTTCTTCATGCTCAATTGGGAAAAAATGATGAAGATGCTGTCGTTCACCGCACCTTCGAACTATGGCTTTACACTGATATCAGCGGCGAAAAGCCGCAGATATTTAATCAGGTGCTGGATGAAATCGACTATACCCTGCTAAAACTTTGCAATGGCAAACTGTCAAAAAAGGAAGTGCTGCGGCAGGGCAGAATGAAGCTCGATCCCCTGGGCAAAAATCCTGATTTTTACAATCAGGCCCAGCAGGCCCTGAATAAAATGGAGGGTTATAAGTGGATTTTATACCGGAAACCATAAGCAGTAAACCCGAAGTTTTACTCATTTATACCCAACGGATGATTCGGGGACGAACCTTTGAAATGATTGAAAACCTGGGGATTTTAACCCTGGCGGCCCAGCTCAATGCCAATGGTTTTAAGGCCAAAGCCTACACCGGCATTACAACCGATGTGGTAAAAACCATCAAAAATCTGAAAGACCGCCTCTTTGCGGTCTGTTTCTACTGTGATTTTGATAATCGTTCGGCAGTGGCGGCGATTTGTAGTGATTTAAAAAAGCATGAGCACTTTTATGTGGTGGTGGGTGGTCCCCAAACCCTGCATATGACGAAAAAAGATCTAAAAACATATCAGGCCGATGCGATTATTAAGGGCGAAGGTGAAGAAACCCTCTTAGCCTGGCTAAGTGCCAGGGCTCGGGGTGAAGATGTGCTTATCCCGGGCGAACTTCGGTCAGATGAGAACGCCGATTACGTCTATCTGGAGGATTTCGCCAAATATGAATGGCCCCGCAACGAAGATGTCCTTGAGTTTCAGGAGCGGCCGCTGTTGTCAGTAATTACGGCACGCGGTTGTCCCTATCGCTGTGCCTTCTGTTTTGAGGGCGGAAATTCCAAAAACCTGCGGCTGCGTCGGGCCGAAGATGTTCTGGCTGAAATTGAAGAACGACTCAAAAGAAGCACCCGCCCCCGCTACCTGTTTTTTTGTGACGATACCTTTACTACCCATCCGGTCAGACTGAAGCAGATCTTAGCTGGCTTGAAAGCGCTTAGGGAAAAATATGATTTTGTCTGGTTTTGTGAAGGCCATCCCGGATTCCTGGTCAAACACCCCGAGCTGATCCGGGAAATGATTGACAGCGGCATGGTGCGGATGCAGATCGGGATGGAATCTGGAGTGGCTGATGTGCTGAGAGCCTATGGTAAACAGGCCAGCCCCGCTGATATCAAAAAAGTGGTCGAGCTTTGCTACGCCGAGGGCTTACCCCAGCTAACTGGCAACTATATTATTGGTGGGGCCTTTGAAAGCCCTGCTAGCCTGGCTGAGACCACAAAGACAGTGCTGGCGCTGCTGGAGCTGGCACCGGGGATGCTCGACATCTCAACTACCTTTATTATGCCCCTGCCCGGTACCGAGATTTATCAGCACCCCGAAAAATTTGGAATCACGCTGGAAGATCGCGAATGTCTGACCAACCTCGAGGATTTTCCGGTCAACCATACCGAGGCCCTGTCATTACCGGAAATCTGCATGGCGCGTTCCCGATTGATTACGGCGGTTTCTAATAAAATGAAACAGCAGTTTAAAGAGGGTTTGATTCCTAAAACACGGATTTACACGGACTTTAAGCTGGCCTTTAACTATGGCATTGCCGCGGGCTATCTTAAATTTATCTATGCCAAAGACCCGATTATGGTGGCCTATTATCAAAAACTGATCGAGTATCAAGGCCTGTTAAAAGAATGGCATGAACTGAGTGAGTGGGAGAAAAATAACGCAGTGATCCAGATGATTCCGGATTTTTCGCTGCTGGATATCAATCACTTCAGCCCGGTTGAACTTGATATTCTGGCTGGAGCTGGCCGCTTTACCATCGCAGAAACGGTAGCCAGGCTAAACTGTACCCCGGCGGATCTGAACATACCGCTAAAAAGCCTTAGTGACCGCTATCTGATTTTATTTTCAGCGTTTATTTAGACTAAGAATTATCCCAACGTAAGGAGAAGGTTATGAAAAAACACCTGATGGTATTATCGATACTGGCTATAATAGTCAGCGGTGGATTGCTTTGCTTTGGCTGTGCAACAGAAACCACCAAAACCAGTACACTGTCAGTGGATGTGGTTTATCCATTCTCGGAAGATTATAGCCAATCCTTCAAAAATGGCATTGAACTGGCCGCCCGGGAGATCAACGATCAGGGCGGAATTCTTAATCAGGCCATCGAAGTAAACTACAATGATGATGGGAACAACACCAATACAGCAGTAGAGGTGGCCACCCGAATCGCCGAAAATCCGGGTTTTCCAATTGTCATCGGCCATCGCAGTACCGACGATGTGCTAAAGGTGGGCAGCATTTATCACCAGAACAACAAGCTGCTTTTTGCCCCGATTATTGCCAGCTCGAAACTGAATCTGGCTCAAAATCCGGGGGCTTATCTTTGTGCGCCGTCCGACGATGCCATGGCCAGTGATCTGGTTGGCAGCATCGCGGCTCAGGGAATCAGCCGGATTGCGGTCGTTCATAGCGCTGGCAATACCTATGGCAAAGACTTTATTCAAAAGGTAGAAGAACATGCCAATGCGATGGGAATCGAAATTGTCGATGCGGTTTCGTATCTGCCAAATCTCGATTATTTCCGCTATTATGTTAAAAAATGGGACAGTATGGGGGCTCAGGCGATTGTTAGTGCCTGTGTCGGCAATGACATCACAGCGCTTTATGAGTACCTGGAGAAAACCGGCAATACCCGGCCAGTCTTTGCCAGTTATGACATTGAGGTTCAAGCGTATACCATTCCCCAAAGTATGAAAAACCTGATCCAGGTAACCAGTTACTTTAACAATACCGCCACCGCTGGTGCTGAGGCCGCATTTATTCAGACCTATCAGCAGGCTTATGGCCAGAATCCGGATCTACCAGCCGCCCAGGCCTATATGACCATGCATCTGGCAGCCGATGCGGCCAACCAGGCCCAAAGTCTGGAAACGGAGGCGATAAAAAAAGTGTTGGCCGAAAACAGTTTTGAGACCGTCTATGGTAGCTTAAGCTTTGATAAACGGTTAATCGGTGGGATACCGGTATTTCAGAAGATCTATTTAAACGATCAATTGGTGCCCCGTAATAATATCACAGGGGGAGGTAACGGTGGTGAATAAATCAATCTTTCGGAATAAAGCGGATAAAGGCACTCCCAAAAGTGAACATGCAGCTCTGATGACGGTCATCGGTCCGGGAAATCTGCTGATTTTATTGGGCATTATTATTTTTCTGGTGGGTGTGATGATCTATGCTGTGACCGTTCCCATTAATATTACCACCACCACCGATGCGGTGGTGGCCTATGGTGAGGGAACCATGGATGTGGTAGTTGAAAACGAAGGAATCCTCTCGCAACTGGCCGTCTCCAATGGCGATTATGTCACCCGGGGGGATTTGCTGGGGGTATTGACCACCGAAGCAACGGCAACATCGATCAATAATGGCGCTGTCTTGACCGATCAGCAAAAAAGTCTGGTGAAACGGCAAACCATGATTGTGGCCATGGAAAGTGGTGTGATCTCCGATCTGAATTTTCAGGATGGGGCATATATTCCCAAAAACTCGACCCTGGGCAAAATTGTCAAACGGGAGAATGAAGACACCACGGTGGTGGTTCAGGCCTATTCCAGCTATGAAGGGGCGGTTAACGTCAAACAGGGGGATAAGGTTTTTGTTGATCTGGAATCGGTCAACAGTGATCAGTACGGGTATTTAAGAGGGATTGTCCGCAGCGTTACGCTCAGTGGTTTGTCCCAGGATGAAGAGAGCCCCATCGAAATGCTGATTATTATTGATCCCAAGGTTGATGATCAGGGGAATTATATCTGGACCAAAGAAAACAATGGCTTTAACGGTGAAATTACCGCCGGAACCTCCGGTACGGCGACGATTTTCACTGATCAGCTTTATCTCATTGATCTGATTATTTCCTAGAAAGGCGGCTTACGGATGACGAAATCAGAAACTGAAAAAAGTCGGGATGAGCATGGAAAACTACCTAAAATAGCCAAGGTTCCGGTGGTATTGCAAATGGAAGCGGTGGAATGCGGGGTCGCTTCACTATCGATGATTTTGGCTTATTATGGACGCTACGAAACCCTGGAAACGCTGCGGATCGATTGTGGCGTATCCCGGGACGGTGTCAAGGCCGGGAACATTGCCAGAACGGCCCGGCTTTATGGTCTGGAGTCCCAGGGCTTTGTCTGCACCGTTGATAAGTTAAAAGAAATGGAAATGCCTGTGATCATTCACTGGGATTTTAGTCACTTTGTAGTGCTGGAAGGGTTTAAGAACGACAAGGTTTATCTGTGCGACCCGGCTTCGGGACAACGGGTGATCACCAACGAGGAACTGGGGCAGATGTTTACCGGAGTCGTCATTGAATCCCGCCCGGGACCGGAGTTCACGCCAGCTGGAGAAAAACCCAATGTTTGGAAGGCCCTCTATAAACGGCTTTCCCAAACCGGCGTGTCGCCGCTTTTCTATGCCCTGGTGCTGGGGGTGCTGCTGGTCATTCCCGGTCTGATCATCGCCAATTATGCTAAAATTTTTGTCGATTATTTCCTGAACAACACCGAAAAATTTGATATTCTGATCTTTATTTTTATCCTCTTAAACACGGTGGTGCTCCAGGCGATCCTCAACTGGCTGAAGGAAAATGCGCTGGTGCGGATGGAGAACTATATTGCCATCGACAGTGCCGGGGCTTATCTGCGGCACGTGCTGCGGTTGCCGGTGGAGTTTTTTAATCAGCGCCAATCCGGGGACATCAACAGCCGGATGCAAAGCATCAATACCGTGGCCACCGCCTTATCTTCCAATCTGGCCCGGATCCTGGTCAATCTGGTCACGGCCTTTTTATACCTGATTCTGCTGTTTCAATATAATGTCATCTTGACTCTGATCGGGATTGTCATCACTGCAATCAATATTTTTCTGCTGCAGTACACCGCCAAGAAAAATGCCGATAACAACCGGGTGCTGCTGCAGTATCAGGGAAAATCAATTGGCTGGATCATGGTCAATCTAAAATCCATCGAAACCATTAAATCAATTGGTGAAGAAGACAATTTTTTTACCCGGATCGCCGGACTCAGTGCTGAAACCCTGGCGGTGGAACAGAAAATGGGCCGGATGGAAGCGATTATTTCGGTGCTGCCGACCCTGATGACCAGTGTTTTAACGGCCCTGATTTTTACCATCGGCAGTGAATATGTCTTAATGGGGGCCATGACCATCGGTACCTTTGTGGCCTTTAACACCCTGATGACCGGTTTTACCCAGCCAATGAGCGAGCTGGTCAGCACCAGCGCTGCCCTGCAGGGGATGATCGCCGATATTTCACGCCTCGATGATGTTGAAAAATATCCGGAAGATGTCGCCCTGGAAGCCGAAAAGCTTTCATTGGAGGGGTTTGACTGCGATCAATTGGAAGGTGAGATTGAGATCCGGGATCTGACCTTTGGTTATAACCGCTTATCGGCTCCGATTATTCAGGGCCTGAACCTGACACTCCGGGCGGGCGGCTCGATTGCCTTGGTGGGTTCGTCGGGCAGCGGTAAATCGACCATTGCCAAAATGATAACCACCCTTTATCAGCCCTGGAGCGGCGAAATTCGCATCGATGGCATGGATATTAAAGCGATTCCAGCTGAGCTGCGGGTCAATACAATGAGTTCGGTTGACCAGGAAATCGTCATGTATTCAGCATCGGTGCTGGATAACATTACCATGTGGGATGAGACCATCGCCGTCGAGGATGTCATCCAGGCCACCAAAGATGCTTGTATTTATGAAGATATTCTGGCCCTGCCCAATGCCTTTGACCACATCTTAAGTGAGGGTGGAAAAAACCTGAGCGGCGGCCAGCGGCAACGCCTGGAAATCGCCCGGGCACTGTGCAAAAACCCGAAAATTCTGATCATGGATGAGGCCACCAGTGCCTTGGATACCGCCACCGAAGCTGCGGTTAGTGAAAACATTCGGCGTCGGGGCATCAGCACCATTCTGGTTGCCCATCGGTTGTCGACAATTCGGGATTGTGACGAGATTATCGTGTTAAGCGGTGGTGCCGTGGTTGAACGGGGCACCCACAAAGATTTAATGGCTTTAGGCGGCGAATATGCAAGTCTGATCAGAACTGAGGGATAAGATGGCCAAAAAATTAGAAGAAATCCGACAGCTCAATAAAAAATATAATAACAGTGCCAAAAAAGCCTTCGACAGCGTGTTATCGCCCCAAAAATCGGCCGCCACGCTGGACGACAATCCCCTGATTGCCGCTGTGGCCAGAGTCGCTGAAGCGATGGGGATTGCCGTTAAAATCCCGCCGCTTAGAAAGCTTAGTGGCGGCGATCCCTTTAAACTGATTGCCGATGAATCGGGTTTTCGCTTTCGGCAGGTGGAATTAAAAGCGGATTGGTATCAGCGCGATAACGGCCCGATGCTGGCTTTTACCAAAGACGGGGAGCCGGTGGCTCTGATTCCCAAATCCCCCAGCCGCTATCGGTGCTGGCGGGGTGATGGGGGCTTTCAGGAAGTGGATGCCCAGTCGGAATTCGACCGGGCCTATGTTTTTTACCCGCCCCTGCCCAAGGAACCAGTGACCTTTTGGGAAATGGTAAAGCTGGGTTTAAAACTGTTCCGTCGTCGCGACCTGGTCTTAACGCTGGTGCTGGCGCTGGCGGCAGCGCTGCTTTCGCTGTTGCCGGCGATGGCGATGCAGGAGACTTTCAACGTCTGGATTCCTCAGAATCAGTCGGTGACGATTCTGGTAGTAGGCTTTATTCTGGTGGCGGTAGCCATCAGTCGGGGGTTGTTTGCAATGGTGCAAAACATCTGTGTGCTCCGCATTCAGGGGAAATTGTCAATTTTGCAGAATTCCCTGCTGGACAAACTGTTATCCCTGCCAGCCTCATTTTTTAAACAGTACTCTTCGGGTGCATTGGCGATGCGGGCCACTGGCTTTGCAATGATCCAGAAAATTTTATCGGTGAATGTCATTACGATGATCATCACCAGCTCATTTTCATTGGTTAACGGATTGTATATCTTCACCATCAATACCACCATTGGATGGATTGCCATGGCTTTAACGGCGATCAGTGTGGCCATCACCCTGGTCATCGGAAAAGCGCAAATGAAATGCCAGCGGATCTCACTGGAAATGTCCAATGATATTTCGGGGATGGTGTTTGAGCTGATCACCTCGGTTTCCCGACTACGGGTGGCTGGGGCTGAAAGTCGCTCTTATCTGAAATGGGTCCGGGAATATGCCAAGCAACGGAAGGTGGAATATAAGCGTGGTCAGCTGATGGCCTTGCTGCGGTTGATGACCATTGCTCTGCCAACCCTGTCAATGTGTGTAATCTACTATTATGTCAGTGTCAATAGCATTTCCTCTGGGGGTTTTGTGGCCATCAATTCGGCCTTTGTCATTTTTATCTCGTCGCTGCTGGGACTGGTGCAAACATTGATTTCGATCAATAGTGTGGTGCCCCAGTATGAAAATACCAAACCGATCATCGACGGTGTGCCCGAAGTGGATAGCTTTAAAACCACCCCTGGCAAGATTCAGGGGGATATTGAAATCAAGCACCTGTACTTTTCCTATTATCAGGGCGGGGCCACGATTCTGGATAATATTTTTCTCCATATCAAACATGGCGAGTATGTGGCTATTGTTGGGGCTTCCGGCAGTGGCAAGTCAACCCTGTTGCGGCTGCTTTTGGGCTTTGAAAAACCCACCAGTGGCAGCATTTACTGTGGCGGCTTTGATCTGGAAAGTGTGGATATCCGGGAAATCAGAAAGCAAATGGGGGTGGTACTCCAGGACAGCCAATTGATCCCCGGGGATATCTTATCAAACATTGCCGGTTCAAAAAAAGAACTGTCGGAAGATGAAGTCTGGGAACTGCTTAAAAAAGTCGGTATGGATGAGGAAATCCGGGAAATGCCCATGGGTCTGAAAACCATGGTGGCGGAGGGAGCCGGTACCCTGTCCGGAGGCCAGCGCCAGAAGTTGCTGATTGCCAGAGCCATTGCCGCCAATCCGGCCATACTCTTTTTCGATGAAGCGACCAGCGCCCTGGATAACCGATCCCAGAAGATTGTTTCTGAAAGTTTGAAAAACCTCGACGCCACCCGGATTGTGATTGCCCATCGGCTTAGCACGATTATGGATTGCGACCGCATTCTGGTACTGGAAAAGGGCAGCATTGTTGAATCCGGCACCTATGACGAACTGATGAAAAAAGAAGCCTATTTTTATAAGTATGCCAAGCGTCAGCTGGTCTAAGAACACAGACTTCTGCATCATCGCAAATAAGCGATGACGCAGAAGTCTGTTTTTTGTCGAAATAACAAGGTATGTAGGAAAGATCAAGGAAGCAATAATTATTTACAAATATTTCTGCTGTAATTTTAAGTATCTATTTGCATATTATCGTGACATAGAGTTATAATATAGTGCATAAAACATAAACGATAATCGATTAATTGAAAAGGAGTAAGAAGATGGAGAAAAGCAACAGAGGTATAACAAAGTGGTTAGTAGCAAAGCAGCAGGAGGAATTGTTTGATGAGTTTGTTTAAGCAATTACTAGTTTTTATATCGATACTGCTTATTGCAACATCGGTGTTAATAATGATGGTGTCATTTAGTTTTAATTTAGTTTTAAACCAAATCAGTGTGCTTCTGATTACGTCAGTCGGGTTTGTATTAGTGGGTTTGTGCATAACCTATTCATTTTTAAAGAGTAGGTTGATGGCATTAAGTGAGCTGAATAAAACTATTAATAGAATAAATAGAATTTATTCAAAAAAAGAAATTGAACAAACTGCTTCGAATGAAAATGAACAGATGATAGTGAATCTGAACCAGTTGGCTGAGTATCTTGAGATGGATCTGGTGGAGCGGATTAAAAGAATTGGCGAAGGTGATTTAACTATCGATTCTAAAAATCAAAATACCCAATCGCTAATTAGCGACGAATTACTGTCTATAGCAGATTCGATAGAAGGCCTGTATTCTGAAATCGATGGTATTGTTAAGGCCTGCCAAGAAGGTAAACTCAATACAAGAGGCGATGTGGCGCATTTTAATGGAAAATACAAAGAAATAATCATAGGTGTCAATAGAATGCTTGATTCGCTTACCGTTCCAGTAAGTACTTTCTCTGAATATATCTATCAGATTGGAAAGGGCGATAAGCCAGACGTTATAACTGAAACGTATGATGGGGAGTTTGAAGTTCTGAAAAATAATATTAACTCCTGTATAAAAGGGATGACAGCCTTAGAAGAATGTAATCGAATTCTCTCACTGATGAGTAAAAATGATTTTACCCAGAATATTGAAGGTGATTTCGTAGGGATATACTCCGATCTGGCAAGATCAATTAATTTGGTAAATATTAAACTTGTTCGTGTTGTAGAAATATCAACTAACATTGGAAATGGAAATATGTGTGATTTGGAGGCTCTGAAAAAAGTTCCTCGACAAAGTGAAAATGATCAGATCATACCCTGTTTGATTCGGATGATTGAAAATATTATCCAGTTGGTGGATGAGACAAAAATTATGACTGATATTGCAGTTGAAGGGGATCTTAGCAATCGGGGCGATGTCGAGAAATTTAATGGCGAATACGCAAAGGTCATCAACGGCTTTAACCAAATATTGGATGCAGTTATTGCCCCAATTCTGGAAGCATCAGATAGCTTAAAAAAGTTGTCACAAGGAGATTTAAATGCAGAGATGGCTGGTGATTATAGGGGCGATCACGCTCAAATTAAAAATGCATTAAACCAGACCATTACTTTTTTGAAACAATATGTGTCAGAAATTACCATGACACTGGAAGAAATAGGAAAAGGAAACTTAAATCAAAAAATCACAGCCGAGTATTGGGGAGATTTTCTGCCGATCAAGAATTCATTAAACCAAATCACAGAAAGTTTGAGTGAAACCATTTTAGAGATAACTTTGGCGGCCAGCCAGGTTGATGTGGGAGCCCAGCAGATTTCAGACGGGGGTCAGGCATTGGCTCAGGGAGCCACCGAACAGGCCAGTGCTATTCAGGAACTTACGGCGTCGATAGAAGACGTTGCAGGAGAAACCAGACAGAATGCTGTAAATGCCAATGAGGCGAATGAACTGGCGTTGGCGGTTCGCCAAAGTGCAGAAACAGGGAATGAACAAATGCGTAGAATGGTTACTGCCATGGTTGAGATTAATGAATCTTCAAATAGCATTTCAAAAATTATCAAAGTCATTGACGATATTGCCTTCCAAACAAATATTTTGGCTCTAAATGCTGCGGTAGAGGCGGCACGGGCCGGTCAGCATGGCAAAGGTTTTGCAGTTGTTGCGGAAGAAGTCAGAACCTTGGCGGCAAGAAGTGCTGAGGCGGCGAAGGAAACAACCGGTCTAATTGAAGGGTCCATTGAAAAAGTAAAAGTTGGCAGTAGCATTGTTGATGATACATCTAAAAGCTTGAATAATATTCTAAGTAGAATCGAAAAAGTTGCAAATATAATCGGCAAGATCGCTTTGGCGTCCAATGATCAGGCACTTGAAATTGCTCAAATCACTCAGGGGATTGAACAGGTTTCAATGGTAGTACAAACCAATTCTGCAACGGCTGAAGAAAGTGCGGCAGCCAGTGAAGAACTCTCGGGACAGGCAGAACTCCTTAAAAAAATGGTAGACACGTTTGAATTAAAAATTTAGTGTAGTGCGCTGGTAAAAGAGCGTATCACGATTGAAAAATATGATCCAGATAAGCTCGGTTAGTATAAGTGATAATCGCAATGAAGACGGATCAAATAAAAATGCAAAAAAAATGATTGACGTTTACATCAACATACTGTATATTACATATAATCGATTATATGTAATATAGCACAATTGATCCAGGCTAGAATTAATGCTAAATGAATCATGTGTCGAGACTTATGCGATTCGAAAAGGACACCAGGAGCAATCAGATTAGTATTATTACATTACCGAAATGGTAAAATTGAAAGGTGGAATTATAATGGGTTATTTAGTAGCAATTGGTCTAACCGCAGGAATTATTGCAGGGGTATTCTCACATTTGGTTTTTATTGCGGGAGTATTGCCTGTAATTGTATGGGTTGCTTTTGCTGGTGAAGCAACATTCTTTGCAGCTGGCGGGAAAAATATGGGTTTCGTCAAGGGACTTGCTTCAAACCTAGCCGGAGTATTCTGGGCGGCGGTTATCTTTTTTATTGTTGGTGCATGGGCTTCACCACTTGCCATGGGTTTAGCTGTATTTCTTGCAGTTGTAATGATGTGTATCCAGGCAAAAATTGAAATCTTATCATTTATTCCAGGAGCATTCATTGGTGCGGCGTGTCTTTTTGGCACTGCATCCGCCGATTTTCCAAGCGGAAATATTGTCGGTGTAGTCATTGCACTGGTACTGGGAGCAGTAATGGGATGGGTTGCTGAAAAAGCAGCGGGCCCACTTGCCGGTTTAATTGCAAAAAAATTTCCTGAAAAAGCAGTAGCAGAACAACAAGTGTAGAAATTCTAAAAATCAGCTGAAGTTTATAATCGCATAAGTAAAAACGATGACCGATCACAGTCAAAAAGACGTATTGCCGAATAACACGATGTTAAGAAGCAATACGTCTTTTTAATTGGGCTAATTTTCTTCGGATTTTTATGGCAAAGAACTTTTTATTTAGTAAAAAGCAAACCAGCACAGCTCACTATTGATAGCAAGAAAATTATATATATTTAACAATGTGTCGTTGATTTTGACATAAGCAATTAAATTAAGCAATCTAGGCAGATTTACAATCTTATACATATTTAAAAATCAAGAAAAGAACTTATTAACGATTATACATAATTTTGACAAGTTAAGAATTTGTGCTATAATTAAACGGTAATGAAAGTGAAAGCAAGGAGTTATTTATTGTGGTTGAAGCAGACGGTAAATTAAAAAAACGAACTTTATATAGTGATGAAATACGAGAAGTAATCAAACAGGCAATTATCAGTGAGGAGTTAAAGCCCGGAGAGCGGGTGGTAGAAACGCGCTGGGCGAAAAAACTGGGGGTTTCCCAATCACCTGTGCGAGAGGCCATCAGAGATCTCGAGATGATGGGCTTTATTGAGAACCGCCCTTATCAGGGTGCCTTTGTGCGCAAAATGGATAAGAAAGATGTGATTGATGCTTATTATGTCCGGGAAGCTCTGGAGATGGCCGCCATGCGCTATGCCGTTGAAGTCATTACCGATGATCAGCTGGAGGATATCCTCAATGTAATGGATGAAATGAAACAAGCGGTTAAAGATGGAAACTTTGAACTTTTTGTTGAAAAAGACAGCTTGTTCCACGAAAAAATTATGGAAATCTCTAATAATGAGCTGCTAATCAAGCTTTGGAATCAATGTAAAATACGGGAATATACCAGTATTAGTGCCTGGATTTCAGATCTTACTTTGGAAACATTAGCTGAACGGCATAACAGTCTTTATCAGGCATTAAAAACAAGAAGTAAAGAAATGGCCATGGAAGCGGTCACCGAGCATTTTGAAGTATTGATTGAAGAAATGAATAATATTTCCTGACAAGAGGAAGTTGAGAAGAACAATAAAAAAAATTCGAATCTGTTTAACAGAAATTCGCATAATGATTAAAGAGTAGTCATTGTGCGAGTTCTGTTAAACAGATTTTTTTTACGTAAAATTAATTATACAAAATTTGCGAAATATCATTTGACATTAGCAAAGGGAGGTGTTACTATTCATCTATAAAATATAATCGATTATATATAATATTTAAAAAAATATGCCGTACAAAGGAAAATTAAAATATTGTATGAATAGCAATGGTATGAAAACGCTAATTTTTGTAGTACTTAAAGCGCTGCTGATGAATGCTAAAAATTCTATTGTTAGTTTTTCAAGTATTTTTAAATTTTTACTTTAAATTTGGAGGTTCAATTATGTCTGATTGTGAAAAGACCAATTACATTGGAAAAAGTGTTCAAAGAGTCGACGTATACGAAAAGGCGACTGGTAAAGCAAAGTACTTTGAGGACTATCAGGTTCAGTATCGGGATTTGTTGCATGTAAAGGTTTTACGGAGTCCGCATGCCCATGCAAAAATTGTGAGTATTGATGCGAGTGCAGCTGAGGCGCTACCAGGTGTTGCAACTGTTGTAAAAGGAAGTGATCCTGATATTGCATGGGCGGATATCCCTTATGCGTCAAGTTATTATGGAAATCCGGCAAAAGATGAAGTTATCTGGGCGGGGCAGGCTGTTGTGGCGGTGGCTGCAGAAAGTATCGAAATTGCTGAGCAGGCATTGGAACTGGTGAAGGTGGTATATGAAGAATTGCCTTATGTAGTTGATCAGCGCGAAGCCTTCAAAGCGGATGCCGTATCGGTTACCAGTCCAGAATTGGGAATTGCTGCTGGCTATGGTGGGGTTCAACTAGAAGGTCCGAATGTAATGGGGAGTTACAAATTAACCCATGGTGATGTCGAAAAAGCTTTTGCTGAAGCGGATGTAATCGTTGAAGAAGAGTATCAGGCTGGTAAAAAATCAACCTCCCAAATCGAGTGTAACGGTAGCATTGTTGAATACCACGAAGGTGGTGGGGTGACTATTATTACCAATGGTTGTGGAGTTCACGGGGTTGTCAAGAATCATATTCTAACCATGTATCCACAGCTTTCATCAAATAAGGTTCGGGTTATTCAACCGGTTACTGGTGGTAGCTTCGGCAATCGTTTGTTTCCTCTGGTAGAACCCTTGGCAGTGTTGATGGCCTTAAGAACAAAAAGAACCGTTTCATATGTTTTAACCCGAAAAGAAATGTATACGTCATCACCATCGAATTGGCCGGTCTACACCAAATTAAAATTGGGAGCAAAAAAAGATGGTACTATCATTGCTGAAAAACTTGAGCTAGTAGAGGATGCCGGGGCTCAAATCCGGGGTTATTTTGATGGCCGCCTATCTTCTTCCGGTTTAATGTGTGTCTACAACATTCCCAATGTTCAATGCGATTCGTATGCAGTACGAACTAACACTATGCCATGCGCACCATATCGTGGACTGGGTTGTGCTGAATCAGAATGGGCAATGGAAAATTTGATCGATGTATTAGCTGAAAAACTGGATATGGATCCGTTGGAGATTCGCTTAAAAAATATTTTAAAGAAAGGCGAAACCAATCCTTATGGCGAAAAAGTGACCAGTATTGGTTTGGGAAGATGCCTGGAAGCAGTTGCCGATGCCATTAATATTGATGAACCTTGCCAACAGGATGGTGGTCCATGGAAATATGGAAAAGGAATTGCGGCTGCTGGAAAACAAAATACACCACTTGGGCGAGCCGAAGCGGATTGTCTGGTTCATAGTGATGGTAGCATCGAATTACTGGTCAGCTGTGATGAACAGGGGATGGGAGTTCAGACAACCCTCAGACAAATGGCAGCAACGGAATTCCAGATTGATATTGAAAAAGTAAAAGTTACCAGAGCAGACACAGCGATAACACCGTATGATAATTTTGGAGCCTCCAGTCGAACCACCTACACAACCGGGAATGCTGTGATCATTGCCTGTCAGGATGCCATCGACCAGTTAAAGGAAGCAGCTGGTCGGAAAGTTGGTCTGGCCAAGAAACAGGTGACCATTAAAAATGGTAAAGCTTATTTTGTCGGATCAAATATTGAGTCTATTGATATTGCTGATCTGTATGAACCGTTTAGTTTCTTCACTCAACAGACCTGGGGTCTTTTAAAAGGAACACCAGTCAGAGGACGCGGGGTGTTTTGTCCAGCGCCTGCAGTTGAGTGGTTTGGGCCTGGTCATGAAGATGGACGGACACCGAGAATGTGGAACTGGTATCAGTACAGTGCTTTTGGTGCTGAAGTTGCTGTGAATGAAGAAACCGGGCAAATTAAAATTTTGAAGCTGATGAGCACCGCTGATACCGGTAATCCGATTAATCCAAAACTGGTTGAAGGTCAGATTGATGGTGGTGTGATTATGGCCTTGGGATTCTCCATCATGGATCATCACATGTTCCAGGACGGTAAAATGATGAATCCTAATATGTCAGACTACCGTTTGCCAACAACTCTGGAAACACCACTTCAGAAAAACTTTATGCGGGCAATTCTTCCAGATCCATTGCCAGATGGCCCATTTAACGCGAAAGGGATGGCAGAATCGATTATGATTCCGGTTGGACCGGCTATTGCCGCAGCCATCTATCAGGCCATTGGGGTAAGACCGACAGAAATGCCAATGACAGCAGAAAGAGTATTGAAATTGATTAAAGATAAGGAGGCCAGTGATGCAAAATAGAGCAAATTATATTCAAGTTGAGTGTGAAATAAATGGAAAGGCAGTCGATTTACTAGTCTCACCAGATCGGACTGTGGTTGACGTTCTAAGAAACGAGCTGGGTTTGACAGGAACAAAGCAAGGGTGCGATGATGGCAATTGTGGTGCCTGCACCATTCTGGTTGATGGGAAAGCGGCAAAAAGTTGTTCGATGCTGATTGGACAGGCGAGAAATAAAAAAATAACGACCATTGAAGGAGTGTGCAATGGTGATGTGCTCCATCCGATGCAGCAGGCATTTATTGATCACTTTGCGATTCAGTGTGGCTTCTGCACACCAGGAATGATTATGACGGCGATTGCTATTTTAAATGAGAATCCCAACGCCACCGAAGAAGATATTCGGGAAGGTCTACATGGGAATTTATGTCGCTGCACCGGTTATGTAAAAGTGGTCGAAGCCATTGAAGATGCACGCGATAAGATTAATGCCGGGGGTGTGAACTAATGAAATTTAATGCATATTACGAACCGAAAACTGTTGAAGAATGTGTCCAAATTTTAAGCGAGCAGGGATCAGATGTTAAAATGCTGGCCGGTGGAACCGACCTGGTTATTCGCTTAAGAAGCCGTGCGCTAAAACCAAAAACAGTGGTGAGTTTAAATGCCATTCCTGAATTAAGCGAAGTTTCTTTAAAAGAAGATGGCCTTTATATCGGTGCCATGGCTCGTCTGATGGATGTTTCCAAATCAGAACTGTTAACGGGTGCCTGGAAAATTGTTAAAACCGGTGCCGGAAATGTATCCAGCATGCAGGTCCGAAATATTGCCACCCTTGGTGGAAACAGCTGTAATGCATCGCCCAGTGCTGATACCGTTCCGGGTTTGGTCGTTTCCGGAGCAATTGCCAACATCGTTGGCAAAAATGGCAACAGAAGTGTTCTTCTGGAAGAATTCTTTACCGGCCCGGGCAAAACTGTGTTAGCCGATGACGAAATGCTGGTCAGTTTTAAGATCCCTAAATATGCCGACAAAACCGGCGCTGTTTACAAAAAATATTCAATTCGGGGCGATACGGACATCGCCATTATCGGTGTCGCCGGAAAAGTCACCTTGAATGCGCAAGATGAAGTGGTGGATGTAAAAATCGCTCTGGGTGGTGTCGCCCCAACTGTCATCCGGGTGCCAAAAGCGGAAGCCCTATTATCAGGAAAGAAGCTAACCGATCAATTAATTGAAGAAGCAGCAGTGATCGCTTCAGAGTCGTGTACACCGATAACCGATGCTCGTGCGACAAAAGAGTATCGAAAAGAAATGGTCAAGGTATGGGTACGACATGTACTAAAGGATGCGGCACAGGAAGCTCAAAAAAACTAAGCCAGTTAAGGAGCAGAAATGATGCCGCAAGGCATCGCTGCTCCTTTTTTTACAAATAAATCAACCTCACCTGTTGAGAAAGGAAATTAAAATGGAAAAACTAACACCAAATGTTTATACCGAAACAAAGATTCGGGGGTGTAACCCAAGTATTGTTTTTACCAAAGAAGGATCAGTGTTTATCGATAACGCTCAGTGGTTAAGCAGTTTGCTTGAGATGATCGCCTTTGCTGAGCAAAAAGGGCCCATTAAATACATGATTAATACCGAACCACATATTGACCATATTTTTGGGAATCATTGGTTTGCCGGTAAATGCCCAATTATCGGACACGAAGCGATGAACAAAGATTTCTTTCTGGTGCCGGGGGAAATGGACGGCTATGACTACAGTGTTGATGTACTAACCCGCCAGGATCCCAAGGGGCTGGAATTAATGCCCTCCCGAGAAGATTACATTATTAACAAACCGCAGATTACCTTTTCAAAAGATCTGTCCCTGAAAGTTGGAGATCACACTTTTAAGCTGTATCACACACCAGGACACTCGGATTCGCAGATTGCCGTACATGTACCAGAGGAACGAACCGTATTTGTCGGAGATACTGTCTTTTCCGATTGTCAAATCTGGCTCCACTCGGCTAATATCGATGAACTGATTGCATCACTTAAGTTTATCTACTCTCTGGATGTGGATCACGTTGTCCCGGGACATGGTCCGGTTGTTAAAAAGTCATATATTATGAACCAGCTCTCGTTTATTTATGAATGGATCACAGCGGTTGCCGATGGTATAAAAAATGGCTGGACTCAGGAAGAGTGTATCGCACGGATCAGCTTTGCCAACCGATGCCCGGTGGATATTGGTCAGGATGAAATGATGGAATACATTCAACGAACAAATATCATCAAGTGTTACAACTACTTAACCCAGGGATAAGCGACCGAGCGTTTTTCTAAAAGAAAAAAGGAGGCTATTTTACAGATGAAATTGAATTCAATTAATAACGTTTCGATTATCGGAACTGGCATGATCGGTGCCAGTATGGCCGTGTTGTTTACCGGGAATGGCTATAAAACAACCATCCTGGCACATAATGATGCCGAAATAGAAGCCGGTAAACAACGTTATCAGGCCTGTTTTGAAGATTTAGTGCAAAAAAAGCTAGTTACCGAAAAACAATACAAGGCTTGCGAAAAACTGTTGACGATAACAACCAATTATCAGGATCTTGTTGATACGGAGCTGATTTTTGAATGTGTGGTTGAAAATCTGGCGGTTAAACACAGTGTTTATCAGGCCATTGAAGCGAACTGTCCAAACTTTAAAGCCATTGCCTCGTCGACATCAGCGATTTCAGCGGATGATCTGGCTGAAGGCTTGAAGCAAAAAGAAAAGCTGGTAGTGGCTCATCCATGGAATCCACCCCACCTGGTTCCCTGTGTAGAGCTGGTACCGAGTCAATGGTCAGAAGCAGGGGTTATTGAGGCCATTTATGAATTTCTGGAATCAGTCGGACGAAAAGTGGTGGTCATGAAAAAAGCTGCTCCCGGATTTATTGGCAACCGTCTGCAACACGCCCTATACCGGGAAGCCGTCCACATGGTAGAACAGGGCATCGCGTCACCGGAAGACATTGACAAAACCTTAAAATACAGTTTTGTACCTCGTTATACCTCCATCGGTATTTTTGAACATTTTGACTATGCCGGTTTGGATATGATCGTCAGCATTGATGACTATCTTTTCCCGGATCTTTCTAATGCCGACAAAACCCCGGATTACATCCGGTCACGCTTTGAAAAAGGTGACCTTGGGCAGAAAACTGGTTTAGGTGTCTACGACTGGTCCCAGGTGGATATGGACGCATTCCGGATGAAAGCTGCAAAACCTTATTTTGAATTTTTTAACTGGAGTTTGCCTGAGGAAGAATAAAAACAGTAAGGATTGAAAGGAGTATCAACGTGATATCAAAAGAACAAAAACTTTGGATCTACGAGATCATGAATAAAATCAGATATTTTGAATTAAAGGCTTTGCGCCTGTTTGAAGAAAATAAACTGCGTGGATCGGTTCATTTATATGCTGGCGAAGAAGCCGTTGCTGCCGCTGTTTGTGCGCAATTGACCGATGACGATTATATCACCAGTACCCATCGGGGTCATGGTCATTGCATTGCGAAAGGGGCTCAGTTGGATAAAGCCATGGCTGAACTCATGGGTAAAGAAACCGGTTATTGTAAAGGCCGCAGTGGTTCGATGCACATTGCCGATTTCACCAAGGGAAACCTTGGTGCAAATGCCATTGTCGGCGGGGGCATCCCGATTGCCACTGGCGCAGCACTGGCGGCCAAGCTTCAGAAAAATGACAAGGTTGCGGTTTCATTCTTTGGGGATGGAGCATCTAACGAAGGAACCTTTCATGAAAGTCTGAATCTGGCAGCGGTTTGGAAACTGCCCATCATTTTTATCTGTGAAAACAACGGTTTTGGAATTTCAGTACCGGTTGCACAGTCAACATCGGTTGAAAACATCAGCGATCGTGCTGTTGGTTACGGGATTCCTGGGGTAACAGTTGACGGCAATGATGTTTTTGCTGTTTATGAAGCGTTTGAAACCGCCGTTAAACGGGCTAAAGCTGGCGACGGTCCGACTTTAATTGAATGTAAAACGTATCGAACCCTTGGCCATTGGACCGGAGATCCTCAAACCTACCGGGATAAAAAAGACGTTGAGATGTGGCGGGATACCAAAGATCCGATTCAATTGTTTAAAAAAGTTCTGGTTGATGCTGGCGATTTCACGGCCGCAGAACTGGATACGATTGAAGAAGCCGCAAAAGTGGAAGCAGATGCGGCTGCCGAGTTTGCCATTAACAGTCCGAATCCGGATCCTGCCGATGTGATGGACGATGTTTTCTACGAAGCTTGAGAAAGGAGCAAAAATGAGTAAAAAAACTTACGCAACAGCCATTCGGGACGTTATTGCAGAAGAAATGCGTCGGGATGAAAATGTTTTTGTAATGGGAGAAGATATTGAGTTGCTGGGTGGTATTTTTGGATGCACTCGGGATTTATACAAGGAATTTGGCACCGATCGGATCAGAAATACGCCGATCTCCGAAGCAGCGATGATTGGAGCCGGTGTAGGGGCCGCCTGTGCTGGCATGCGCCCCATTGTCGAACTGATGTACATGGACTTTACCTTAGTTGCTGCCGATCAGATTATTAACCAGGCTGCCAAAACCCGCTATATTTTTGGCGGTAAAGCAAAGATTCCCCTGGTCATCCGGGGACAACAGGGAATTGGACGGGGAAATGCCGCCACCCACAGTCAGAGTCTGGAAACTATTTTTATGCACTTCCCCGGGATCAAGGTAGCTTGTCCGTCCAATGCCGCCGATGCTGCAGGACTTTTAAGAACCGCGATTCGCGATGATAACCCGGTAATGTTCTTTGAACATAAGGCGCTTTATGCTTCGAAATTCGAAGTACCGGATGATCCGGATTTCTGTATCCCTTTTGGTCAGGCTGAAATTAAGCGAACCGGTAAAGATGTCACCATTGTAGGTTCACTGCTTTATGTCAGCAGAGCACTGGAAGCGGCAGCTGAACTGGAAAAAATGGGGATTGATGCCGAAGTGATTGACCCCCGAACAATGGTACCTTTTGATATGGACACCATTATCGAATCGGTTAAAAAAACCGGCAAACTGGTGGTTGTTCATGAAGCCCATAAGGTCGCCGGTTGGGGAGCAGAAGTTGTTTCACAGGTGGTTGATGGCGCATTTAAATATTTAGATGCCGCACCGATTCATCTGGGTGCCAAAGCCTGTCCGCTTCCTTTTAATATTGAATTGGAAAATGCCGTGGTACCCAGTGTGCAGCAGATCGTTGAAGCAGCAAAAAAAGTATGTTATCGATAGATTCGATAGTTAGGAGGATAGCATGGCAGAATTTATAATTATGCCCAAACAAGGTCTCCAGATGACCGAAGGAACCATTATGGAATGGTTGGTTGGAGAAGGAGAAGAAGTCATTGCCGATGCGCCGTTATTTGAAATGGAGACGGATAAACTGACCATCTCCATTGACGCCAGTATCAGTGGCACCTTGTTAAAAATAATTCATGAAGCTGGCGCCGTGGTTCCAATCACCGAGCCGATTGCCATTGTTGGTGACAAAGGCGAAGATTTTTCCGCCTTATTGGATTCCATCGGGGCACCGGCAGCCGCTGCAGCGGTTGCTGAAAGTGCGGAGCCAGTGCAGATTGAGGAAGCAGCGATCGAAACAGCAACCGTTAAGGCACCACGAACTGGACGAGTTTTTGCTTCTCCCCGGGCTAAAATGCTGGCGGAAGAAAAAGGGATTGATGTTGCCGATCTTGATGGTTCTGGTCCGGAGGGACTGGTCATTGAAAAAGATGTTCTGGATTATGTGCTTAATCCGGCACAAAAAACAGCTGCAACGCCATTGGCAAGAAAAATTGCCGAGTTGGAAAATATTGATATCAATGGGGTTCAGGGATCTGGCGTCCGCAATAAAGTGTTAGCAGACGATGTGCGTTTATCGGCATCAGTCAGTCAGGGACCGATTCAGATGGTAGCGCCACTTGATGAAGAATTGATTCCCATCAAAGGGATGCGAAAAATTGTCGCGGAACGGATGAAACAAAGTCTTGGTGAAATGGCCCAGGCCAACCATCGCATCACCGTCGATATGACCAATTCGGTAGCCTTAAGAGAACAGTACAAAGCAGTAGGCAGAAAGGTCAGCTACAACGACATCGTGCTGCGCTGCGTGGCCAAAGCCTTAACTGAATTCCCAATGATGAATTCCTCCTGGACCAGTGAGGGTATTGTGCTTAAGAAATATGTGAATATGGGTATGGCGGTAGCGATTGATCAGGGTTTAATTGTCCCGGTCATTAAAAATATTCACCTCAAATCGTTGGATCAAATTTCCAAAGAATCCAGTGAACTGGCCTCAAAAGCAAAAGAAAACAGACTTCAGCCGGAAGACTATAGCGGCGGAACCTTTACCGTTTCCAATCTGGGGATGTTTGATATTGATGGCTTTACTGCCATTATTAACCCCCCAGAAGCCGGAATCCTGGCAGTTGGAAAGCTGGCCAAACAACCGGTAGTAATAGGTGATGAAATTGTTATCCGAATGATGATGCAGCTCAGTCTGACCTATGATCATCGTACCGTGGACGGTGCGCCGGCAGCACAATTTCTCAAACGGATCAAAGAATTACTTGAAAATCCAATGTTGCTGATTTAAGGAGAATGACGTTATGAAATATGATGTTGCAGTTTTAGGAGGTGGCCCCGGGGGATACGAAGCAGCGATTCGCTGTTCCCAGTACGGTCTCAAAACAGTGCTCATCGAAGCAAGAGAACTTGGCGGTACCTGTTTGAATCGTGGTTGTATTCCGACAAAAGCCTTGCTTCATGGCGCCGAATTTTACGATGAAGCAAAGGGTGCCCAGGAGTTTGGCGTGCTTTTTAACAATCTCGCATTTGACTATGAAAAATTGGCAGCCTATAAAGATAAGATCGTCAGCAGATTAAGAAAGGGCATTGAAGGACTTGAAAAAGCCCATGGCGTCACCGTCATTAAAGGTTTTGGGGTACTAAAAAATGCGAATGAAATAGCAGTAAATGGAGAAACGGTTGTGGCCGATCACATCATTCTGGCCACCGGTTCTGCCCCCTTTTTGCCACCCATTCCAGGCGTTGATAATAAATCGGTCATGACCAGCGACGAAGTTCTGGAAATGAAACAGTGTCCGGAAAGTCTGGTGATTATCGGCGGCGGCATTATCGGCATCGAATTTGCTACCTTATACGCATCGCTGGGAAAAAAAGTGACGGTTATCGAAATGCAGCCGGATATTCTGAAGGGAATCGACAAGGAAATTGTTAAGGAACTGTCCCAGATACTTAAACGAAAAGGGGTTCAGATTATCGCTGGTGCCAAAGTGACGGGGATCGAAGAAGCGGGCGAAATCACTGTGAACTATGAAAAAGATGGACAGCTGAACCATGCTACCGGATCTCACTGCATTGTCAGTGTCGGCCGAAAAGCGCAAATCGATCAGATCGGTTTGGAATCTGTTGGCATTAAGCGCAATGGCGGATTTGTTGAAGTTGATGCCTATCTGAGAACCAATATCCCTAACATCTATGCGATTGGTGATATCACCGGAAAAATCCAGCTGGCTCATGTTGCCACAAAACAGGGGATGGTTGCTGCCGAAAACATTATCGGCAAACAGCAGCGGATGAACTATGAGGTGGTACCTTCCTGTCTTTACACCAATCCGGAAATAGCCTGGATTGGCCTCAGTGAAGAGGAAGCAATCAAGGCTGGAAAGAACATAAAAATCGGACGTTATGGTGTCGGCGGCAATGGCAAGTCCAGTGTCATGGGACATAGCAAGGGACTGATCAAATTGGTCTGCGACCATGCCACTGGCGAAGTTTACGGTGCTCAGATCATGGCCCCCAGAGCCACTGATATGATCGGAGAAATTGCAATAATTATGGAATGCGAAGGCACCATTGAAGAATTATCAGACACCATTCATCCTCACCCCACCGTTTGCGAAATTATTCTAGAGGCGGCTCACGATGTGGAAGGGCTGTGCTGTAATGCACCACCAAAGAAATAAAATTCAGGAGGAAAATATAATGAAAAAAATTAAAGTAGGCGTAGCAGGATATGGCGTCATTGGTCAGAGACTGGCAGACGCAGTGGCATTGCAAGGCGATATGGAATTGGTAGGGGTTGCTGATTTAGCACCGACTCTGTCAATCCGGGCATTAAAAGAAAAAGGGATGCCTTACAACTTGTTTTTAGTGGACATGAACCGGAAACCAGAGTTTGAAGGCCTGGAAATTCCTATTGCCGGATCGTTTGAAGACCTGGTCGATCAGGTTGATATTATGCTGGATTCTTCACCAGGCGGTGTCGGCGTTAAAAACAAAGAACTCTACGCATCAAAAGGCGTGAAAGCTATTTTTCAGGGTGGCGAAAAGAATTCAGTCGCTGATGTCTTTTTCCATGGCTATGCCAATTACGAACAGGGCGTTGACCAGGATTATTTGAAACTCACCAGCTGTAATACCACCGGCCTGATTCGTGCCGTTGATTGTCTGGATCGAAACTGTGGTGGGGTCGAAAAAGTAGCCATAACCATTATCCGTCGGGTTGCCGATCCCGGTGATTATCACCGTGGTTTAACCAATGCGCTACAGGTTGACAAGGCGCCTTCCCATCAGGCTGTTGATTTAATGACCATTATGCCTCATGTTGAAGCCACAGGCGTGCTGGTTCATACACCAGTAACCCATGGGCATATTATCACCGTTCTGGCCACTGGTAAGAAAAAAATCACCAAAGAAATGGCCTTGGAAGCATTCAAAAAACATCCCCGTATTCGGGTGGTAAAAATTGATGATGGTTTCCAGGGAAATGCCTCCTTCTTCCGATATGCCAGAGATCTGGGCAATACCAGAGGTGACATGTATGAAATCGGATTATGGGAAGATTGTATCGTCGAAAGCGGAAACGATATTATGTTTGCCATCAATATTCCTCAGGAAAGCGTCACCATTCCCGAAACAATGGATGCGGTCAGAGCGGCTACCGGGATGCAGCAAACCCGAGAAGACGGTACAGCAGCTACCAACAAATATTTAAATTGTCAATGCCGTTAAGGGGAGTGAGCCAATGAAATTTGGAATTAAAACCTTGGATGATTTCCAATTCTCCGGAAAAACGGTTCTCCTCCGGGTGGATATTAACCAGCCGGTAGACAAAGAAAAAAATACCTTAAAAGATATTACCCGCGTCAAAGCCTGTGTTCCGACCATCCGGGAATTATCGGATCAGGGGGCAAAGGTAGTAATTCTGGCTCATCAGGGCAGCGATATTGAATATGAAAACTTTTATACCACCGCACCGCATGCAAAAGTTTTGACCGAACTGCTTAACCAGGAAGTGAAATTTGTTGAGGATGTCTGTGGACCCACCGCCAGAGCAGCGATTGCCGCTATGAATGATGGCGAAATTCTCTTATTGGATAATGTCCGTTTTGTCTCGGAAGAACAGACCTTGTTTGAAACGAATTTAAAATTAAGCCATGAAGACCAGGCTAAAACCCTGCTGGTCAGAAAACTGGCACCTCTGGCGGATTTGTATGTCTGTGATGCTTTTGCAGCTGCCCACCGGGATCAACCCTCCCTCTGCGGTTTTGAACAGGTGCTGCCATCAGCGATGGGAAGATTGTTTGAAGAGGAGTACAGTGTCCTGTCTGAAATCACTGAAAATCCCGGCAGACCATCGGTCTTTGTTTTAGGCGGCGCCAAAATATCCGACGCCTTTATCATGATGAATTCTGTGCTGGGAAAAGGAATCGCCGACACGGTTCTGGCTGGTGGTTTAGTGGGAAACATCATGTTGCTGGCGAAAGGATTTGACATCGGCGCAAGCTCCAAAGCCTTTATTGAAAAAAGAGGGTTTAATCAATACATTGAGGATGCCAAAGAACTGCTGGGAAAATATGGTGCAATGATTGAATTACCGATAGATTTAGCTTATCTGGATGGCGAGGCCAGAATAGAAGTAAAACTGACTGATCTGCCAGTTGATAAAATGCTGGTGGATATCGGTCACGAATCAACCCAGAAATTTCAGGAGATTATCCTTGGCGCCAAAACAGTTTTCACCAATGGACCGATGGGGATTTTTGAAGAAGAAATCACGGAATACGGTACCAAATATGTCTGGGATGCCTTGGGAAAAACCGCAGCTTATACGGTTATTGGCGGAGGTGACAGCATTACCGCCACCAATAAATACAATTTAAGCGAAAAAATTGATTATATCTGCACTGGTGGTGGTGCCCTGATCCGATTTTTAACGGGTGAAACCCTGCCGGTTGTTAAAGCATTGATGCATGGTTCAACGATAAAGGAAAAATAAAAACGCACACCAGACACTAAGAAGGAAATTTAGAGAGGTTATTAAAATGGATTATGCACAGGAATCATTAAAACTCCACTATCAATGGAAAGGGAAACTGGAAGTGAATTCCAAGGTTTCCGTAAATAACAAGGAGGATCTGTCCCTGGCTTACACCCCGGGGGTGGCCCAGCCTTGTCTTGAAATTCAAAAAGATATCAGCAAAAGTTATGAGTTGACGGGTCGTTGGAATACCGTTGCCGTCATCAGTGACGGAACCGCGGTTCTGGGTCTGGGGGACATTGGTCCGGAAGCAAGTATGCCGGTCATGGAAGGCAAATGCGTTTTATTCAAAGAATTTGGCGATGTGGATGCCATTCCCCTGTGCATCCGTTCCAAGGATGTGGATGAAATTGTTCAGGTGGTTAGTCTTTTGGCTGGTAGCTTTGGCGGCGTAAATCTTGAAGACATTGCCGCGCCCCGATGTTTTGAAATTGAGAGACGACTCAAAGAAATATGCGATATTCCCATTTTTCATGATGATCAGCATGGTACCGCGGTGGTCACCCTGGCGGCGGTGTTAAACGCTGCGAAATTAACCGGTAAAGATTTTAAAGCCATGAAAGTGGTCATGAACGGCGCCGGATCGGCGGGGATAGCCATTGCCAAGCTGCTGTTGCAGGTGGGTGTTGAAGACATTACCATGTGTGACCGGGTTGGTACCATTTATGATGGGCAGGAAGGGCTGACACCAGATAAGCAGGAAATTGCTAAAGTGACAAATAAAGCCGGAATAAAAGGGAACCTGGCCGATGCAATGAAGGATGCCGATGTATTTATTGGTGTATCTGCACCCAATACCGTCACGCCAGAAATGGTGCTGTCTATGAAAAAAGATCCGATATTATTTCCGATGGCCAATCCCATCCCGGAAATCATGCCGGAGCTGGCCTTGAAAGCTGGAGCAGCAGTAGTTGGTACCGGTCGAAGTGATTTTGCCAATCAGATCAATAACGTCTTAGCCTTCCCGGGAATTTTTAGAGGCGCACTGGATGTCAGAGCCAGCGATATCAATGATGAAATGAAAATCGCCGCAGCCTACGCCATTGCCGGTTTAGTGACCGATAGCGAACTCCGTTCAGATTTTATAATCCCCAATGCTTTTGATCATCGCATTAAAGACGCAGTCGCCAAAGCGGTGGCAAAGGCGGCTAAGGAAAGCGGTGTCAGCCGCATCTAGGGGTTGGAGTCAGTTATGAAAATAGAGATAGCAATTGGAAAAGAAAAACAATTGGTTAATATTCCAGAAAAAAATCTGGAAGCAATCTTAAAACCAAATCCCATCGCAGTGAGGACAAAAGGTGAAGAAGCTGTCTGTGCAGCGCTTAGAAATCCGATCGGGACACCTCAGTTAAAAGATATCGTTAAACAAGGTGAAAGCGTTGTGATTATTACCAGCGATATTACCCGGCCAATGCCTTCACATGTGGTCTTACCACCGATTCTTCATGAACTGAAAAAGAAGGGCGTCAAATGTGAAGACATTACCATTGTTTTCGCTCTGGGGAGTCATCGAAAACATACCACCGAAGAAATGAAAAAACTGGTGGGAGATTACATTTATTCAACCATCCGTTGTGTGGATGGCGATCCCAAAGATTTTGTCAACATGGGCCAAACACGACACGGTACCCCAGTGGATGTGACCCGGATTGTGGCAGGAGCAGACCGTCGCATTTGCCTGGGTAATATTGAATACCATTATTTTGCCGGTTACAGTGGCGGTGCCAAGGCTATCATGCCAGGCGTTTCCACCCGTGCCGCCATTCAAAAGAATCACAGCTGTATGGTCGATCCATTGGCGGTGGCTGGAAAAATTGATGACAATCCGGTGCGACAGGATCTGGAAGAAGCAATTGAATATTGTCCCATTGACTTTATTGTCAACGTCATTCTTGATGAGAAAAAAAATGTTATCCATGCCGTGGCCGGACATTATATCGAAGCCCATCGGGAAGGCTGTAAATTTCTGGATCAATTGTACAGTAAGCCGATTGATGCCCTGGCAGATATTGTGATTGTTTCTCAGGGAGGCGCACCCAAGGATTTAAATCTTTATCAAACTCAGAAAGCCCTCGACAATGCTAAACATGCCGTCAGAGATGGCGGCATCATCATTCTGGTAGGGGCTTGTGAAGAGGGCTTTGGCGAAGGTGTCTTTGAAAAATGGCTGTTGGCAGCTGAGGATTCCCAATCTTTAATTGAACGGATCAAAAATGATTTTCAATTGGGGGGGCATAAAGCGGCAGCCATTGCCATGGTTCTGGAAAAGAGCGAGATCTTTTTTGTTTCAAAAATGAAACCGGAAGTGGTTGAATCCATCTTTATGCAGCCCTATATCACCGTTCAGGGGGCCTTAAAGGCCGCCTTTAACAAACTGGGTCACGATTGTAAAGTCCTGGTAATGCCCCATGGTGGCTCAACCCTACCAATTTTAAAACAATAGCATTATCATCAAAGTTTTGTTTATTAGTATTTGTTTATAGGCCGACTCCTTCAATGGAGGAGTCGGTTTTATGCGAAAGAGGTGATTAAGTGAAAAAAATAAAGGAAGGTGCTATCATTCTGGCAGCTGGCATGTCCTCGCGAATGGGTGACTTTAAACCGGTCCTTAAAATAGGCAATTTTTCAATCTTAGAGCGAATCATTTTAACCTTTCAGGACGCCGGGATCACAGAAATTATTGTGATTACCGGAAATAAGGCCAGAATTGTGGAAGAATTGGTTAAAGAACTGAACGTTACCTGCCTTCATAATCATGATTTTGCCACCACTCAAATGTTTGATTCGGTGAAAATCGGTTTGCGATACCTGGAACATCAGTGTGAACGCATTCTCATTACGCCCATCGATATTCCTTTGTTTACGAAAGAAACGGTGATGAAACTGACGGCTTCAAAAGGGGTGTTTGTGAATCCTGTGCATTGTGGTGTAAAAGGGCATCCCTTTATGATTGACACCCGGGTTTTGCCAGAAATATTAGCTTATACCGGAAACAAAGGCTTACTGGGCGCTGTTGAGAGCTGTAATTATGAACAGATCGAGGTTGAAGTCGAAGACGAAGGCATTTTGCTGGATGCGGATACCAAAGATGAATTTAAAAGCTTGTTGGATTTATATTATAAACGAAAATTAAAACCAAAAGTTCGAGTCAGCGTGGAAAAGGAAGCATCCTTTTTCGGTACCGGTACTGAACAATTGCTAACTCTAATCAAGATCGGCGAATCGGTTAAAAGCGCCTGTGGAAAAATGAATCTTTCTTATAGTAAGGGTTGGAAAATGATTAATCAGGTTGAAGAACAACTGGGTTTTGCGGTCGTTTATCGGAAGCGTGGGGGAATGAACGGCGGAAAAACGATCTTAACGGAAAAGGGAAGCGAATTTTTGGAAAAGTATCAGAGATTTGAAAAGGAATCTCAAAAGAGCGTTAATGAAATATTTGATCGTTATTTTTTTTAAAAACGAATTGTTTTTTGAAATAACTCGATCTTAGGAGTAA
Organism: Acetobacterium sp. UBA5834; assembly: GCF_002435675.1. NCBI lineage: Bacteria > Bacillati > Bacillota > Clostridia > Eubacteriales > Eubacteriaceae > Acetobacterium > Acetobacterium sp. UBA5834. The sequence continues at coordinate 39,376 of NZ_DJGY01000018.1, forward strand.
GGAAAAAGTTAAATATTTGATAAGGTTTTTTTAGGATGATCAATGTTTTGAAAAAGCGCAAAACGAGGAGGTATATAATATGAAAGCTGCAATATTCGGAGCCGGTCAGGGTGGAAATGCCCTAATAAATTTAATATCCAGTGATTATGAAATCGTTGCCTGTTTTGATAATAACCCTGACAAGTGGGGGTCAATTGTTTCGGGATTAAGCGTCAAGCCGCCGGATAAACTTCTGGATGATAACCCGGAGATTATTTGGACTGGCAGTTTAAACGCTGATGCGGCAATTGATATAGAGAATCAAATTAGAGGCCTGGGGTTTGGCGGAATCATTAAACATGCCAGTGATTTTAAGACAAAATATGATCTCCGACTGGCGGAGTTGCGGCTGATTGGCGATGAAATACAAAAGCGCCGGATCGCCGGAGCCATTGCTGAATTAGGCGTCTATCAGGGAAAATTTGCCCGGGAACTGAATCAGAATTTTCCGGATCGCAAACTGTATCTCTTTGATACCTTTGAGGGCTTTAAGCCGGAAGACATTGCCATTGAAAGGGGTTTGTCCAAAGCCAAAGTTGGGGATTTTTCTGATACCAGTGAAGCAGCTATTCTCAATCAAATGCCCTTTCCGGGGCAAGTTGTGATTTTAAAAGGTCGATTCCCCGAAACTATTCCAGATCAGGAAATTCAATATGCCCTTGTCAGTATGGATGCTGATTTGTATGAACCCACTCGGCAAGGCCTTTCGTATTTTTATCCCCGGCTCAGTTCCGGTGGAGTAATGTTAATCCATGATTATAACAGTATGCAGTTTCCCGGGGTGAAAAAAGCGGTTGATGAGTATTTAAATGAGCAGAAGTTATTTTTAATTCCGCTCTGCGATTTTCATGGTACTGCCATGCTCATCAAAGCATAGATGTTGATTAAAGGACATGAGAAGCATATATCTAATTCGTCATTGCCAGCCAGCGTTTCCAAACGGGGTAAAATGTTGTCTTGGGAAACTTGATTTGTCATTGAGTGAAGAAGGGCGACTTGAGGCAAAAAAGTTGGCAGACTATTTTTCTAAGATCGCATTATCTATGATTATTACCAGCCCGCTGGCGAGGAGCCGGCAAACTGCCGAAATTATTTCAAATGGCAGATATCCTATTGTCTCTGTTGCTGAATTAGAGGAGATTGATACGGGATTGTGGGACGGATTGCCGTTTGATTTGATAAAACAAAAGTATCCAGATGATTATCAGCAGAGGGGAGAAAATTTGGCTAGAGTACCCTTTCCGAAGGGGGAATCGTATCATCAAGTTTTGATGCGGACAGAGCCGTGTATTGAGAAAATGATGAAAAAATACAATGGAAATTTGGCCATTGTTGGTCATGCCTGCGTCAATCAGGGATTGTTGAGCAAGTGGATGGGGTTGGATTTGGAGCAGGCGCTTGGGCTACACCAATCATATGGGAGCATTAGTCTGATTGAAATGGATGAACATTCTAAAAAAGTAAAGTATGTAGGAAAAAATTTAGAGGCAATTCCGGATCAAGATGAGTGCCAGGCTATTTTAGAAAGATTTCATGTCGGTGAGGACGTTAGAAATCACGGAAGATGTGTCTGCAAACTGGCATTGGAATGGACGGATCTTTTGATACAGAAAAATTATAATCTGAATCGTAACTTGATTGCTGCCGCAGCGCTGCTTCATGATATTGCCCGGGCTGAAAAAGAGCATGCACAAATTGGTGCAGATTGGATTAACAGAGAAGGTTACCCCCGTGTTGCGGAGGTGATTGAGTTTCATCATCTTCTTTCAAGTTATGATGAAGAGCGAATTACAGAAAAAACCATTGTCTATTTGGCAGATAAAAAGGTATCAGGGTGCCAACGGATCAGTATTGATGAACGGTTTAATAAAAGTAGAAAAAAATGTACTACTTTGGTAGGAAAAGTTAAACATCGTTTAGCTTATCTACAGGCAAAAAAAGTAGAGAGTCTATTAGAAGAAGCGATGGGTTATTAAAAGGAGAAGAACAATGCAATTAATTGAAACAACCAACGCTGTTGGCCATGTACTCTGTCAGGATATTACCCAGATCATTAAAGGAGTCACCAAGGATGCAGTATTTCGAAAAGGCCATATGGTTAGAGCAGAAGATATTCCGGTATTATTATCGGTCGGCAAAGAAAATCTCTATGTCTGGGAAAAAGAAGAGGGGATGCTTCATGAAAACGAAGCGGCTGAAATTCTTTATGACCTTTGTAAAGGCGAAAACATGCGGCCATCAGAAATCAAAGAAGGCAAAATCGAACTCATCGCTACCTGCGATGGGGTGCTTAAAATTGATTATGATAAAATGAATCGGGTGAATGCATTGGGCGAGATGATGATAGCCAGCCGACATGGAAATTTCCCGGTTAAAGCGGGAGATTTACTGGCGGGAACCCGGGTTATTCCGCTGGTGATTGCTGAAAGCAAAATGAATCGGGCTAAAGAAGTCTGTGGAGAAGGATCGATTTTTCAGATCCGGCAGTATGTCCATAAAAAAGTGGGGATTGTTACCACCGGCAGTGAAGTCTATAACGGTCGGATTAAAGATACCTTTACCCCGGTTATTGAAGAAAAGTTGGCTGAATTTGATGTCGAAATCATCGGGCATCAGATTACAGACGATAATCATGAGATGATTACCGAGTCCATTATGACGCTGCTAAACCAGGGAGCTGATATGATCATCTGTACCGGAGGAATGAGTGTCGATCCCGATGACCGTACTCCTCTGGCGATTAAATATACTGGCGCAAAAATGATCACATATGGGGCCCCGGTGCTTCCCGGAGCGATGTTTTTATTGGCATATTACAAAGGCAACATCCCCATTGTGGGCCTTCCTGGGTGTGTGATGTATGCCAAACGGACCATCTTTGATCTGGTATTGCCGCGGATCATGACTGACGAACGGTTGCGAAAAGGAGATTTTACTGCTTTGGGGCAAGGTGGCCTTTGTCTTTCCTGTGACAGTTGTACATTCCCGAACTGTGGGTTTGGAAAAGGCGTTTAAAAAGGTTGTGGTTTTAAAAAATGCGAAAAATAAAGACAGATAAAGAGTAGGGGATAAGTTTTGAGTAATCTATATGAACTAATTAAAAAAAGCGATGCTAACCAGAAATATCTGGTCGCAACTGTGGTGGAAGGTGAGCATTTGGGTGAAAAGGTATTTGTATCCCTGGATAAAATTGTTTATGAAACGGGAAAAAGCAGTTTTTTGAAACATCATATTAAAATAATATTAAAACAATTGGAAACAGGAGTTATTACTGTTGAAGGGAACCGGATTTTCTGCGAAATATTACAGCCGGATAAAAAGTTGGTGATCTGTGGGGCTGGTCATGTTTCCATTCCGATTATAAAAATAGGACTACTGGCTGATTTTTCGGTTAGCGTCATTGAAGATCGTTTTACCTTTGCAAATGATGCCCTTCGGGCTGGGGCAAAACAGGTGATCTGTGAACCCTTTGAACAGGGACTTAAAAAAATCGATGGGGATAAAAATACCTATTTTGTCATTGTCACCCGGGGACATCGTTATGATCAGATTTGTCTGGAAGAAATCATCAAAAAAGAGCATGCTTACATCGGCATGATCGGCAGCAAAGTCCGGGTAAAGAAAGTTAAGGATCAGTTGGCCGAAAAAGGTGTGGATATAAAAAAACTGGAAAGAGTACATACACCCATCGGTTTAAATATTCGCGCAGAAACGCCGGTTGAGATTGCGATATCCATTATGGCCGAAATTGTCCAGGAAAAGAATCTAAAAAAGCAAAGCACCGGTTATTCCAAAAAAATACTTGAGAGATTAAATGCAATTGAAGAGTCAAGCGAAAGAAAAGTCATGGCGACGATTATCAGCCGGAAAGGTTCGGCCCCCCGGGAAGTGGGAACTAAGATGCTAATCTATCCGGATGGCCGAACCGTGGAAACCCTTGGTGGTGGTTGTGCTGAAGCAGACATAAAAATAAGAGCCTTGAGTATGCTAAGCAGTGAAAAAGAAAAATCGGAGCTGCATCAAGTTGATATGACGGGATGGCAGGCAGAAGAAGAAGGTATGGTTTGCGGGGGGATTATCGAAGTATTTCTCGAAAGCATTGGGTTATAATAGCTATTCCAGAAAAATACGGATCAATGATGCGGTGACCATCGATAAAAAGAAAGTTGGATAAAATTATGCTGGATCAATATGGAAGAAAAATTGAATATATGCGGATCTCAGTGACTCAGAAATGTAATCTGAAGTGTATTTACTGTGATCCGGATGGTGAAAACTGCAAGGACAGCAAAGATGATAGTTTAACACCACGAGAATTTGAAAAGGTTGTCCGGTCCATGGTTGAGGCGGGGATTAAAAAAATCAGAATTACTGGCGGAGAACCGCTGTTGAGACGGGATATCTGCGAAATTATTTACAGAATATCGGAGATCGATGGTATTGAAGACATTGGCATGACAACTAACGGTATTCAGCTCTTGAAAATGGCGGCTGATTTAAAAGCAGCTGGACTTCACCGTCTCAACATCAGCCTGGATTCCCTGAAGCCAGAGAAATTTAAATTCATTACCGGTGGCGGAGATCTGAAAAAAACCATGGCTGGAATTGATCGGGCTTTGTCGTTAGGGATGACGCCAGTAAAGATTAACACCGTTTTGATTAAGGGGATCAATGATGATGAAATTGATGACCTCATCGAAATGACAAGGGATCGGCCGATTGAAATCCGTTTTATTGAACTGATGCCGATGGGGAGTTTTGGCGAAGATAACCGGGATAAGATTATTCACAATGATGATTTAATTGCAACAAGACCCGGTCTTCAATATCTGGAACGAACCGATAAGGGTTCACCGGCGGTTTATTATCAGATGGCCGGTTACACCGGTAAAATCGGGTTTATTTCACCCATGACCCACCAATTTTGTTCCGACTGCAACCGCATTCGTCTGACTTCCGATGGAAAAATCCGGCCTTGTCTGGGAAATAACGGAGAAGTAGATATTCGGGAAGCCCTTGACCTTAAAGCTGATAATTTCAATCAAATTGTCAGACAGATTATTTTGGATAAGCCAAAAGGACATCATTTCGGAGCGGATTTTACATCCTCACGAAGAATGAATATGATTGGCGGATGATTTAATGGAATCAAAAAATTAAATGTCATACATAACGAACGTAGGGAGAAATACGATGGAAATATTTCCGGATTTAGAACTGGTTCAGTGGCTTTGGGTTATTTTGGCGGCACTTTTAATTGGTGTATCAAAGACAGGCATCAGTGGTTTGCTTACATTGGTAATCCCGATATTAGCAGCTGTATTCGGCGGAAAAGCATCAACAGGAATCATCCTACCGATGCTGATTGTGGGAGATGTTTTTGCACTTTTTTATTATAAACATAATGCAAAACGAGAAGATATTCTTAAATTACTACCGTGGACTTTTATGGGACTGATATTCGGTTTAATCATTGGTGGGTATATCAATGATGAACAGTTCAAAAGCCTGATTGCACTCTCAGTGTTACTTTGTTTGTTTTTATTGATTTATTTCGAAAAAAAAGGCGATCAGTTGAAAATCCCCGACAAAACCTGGCTGCATGCTTCAGTGGGAATTCTTGCTGGGTTTACATCGATGATCGGAAATGCGGCCGGTCCCATTTTTAGTGTCTACCTACTGGCAAAAGGCGTGGATAAAGTAAATTTTCTGGGAATGACAGCATGGTTCTTTTTTATCGTTAACGTCACGAAACTTCCCATGCAAGTATTCATCTGGCATAATATTACGGTTCAGACCTTTTTGCTGACGGGGTTAATGATCCCCTTTATTGGCATCGGTGCGGTTTTTGGGGCTTTTATAATTAAACGAATCAATGAAAAAGCATTCCGGTATTTAATTATTGGGATGACAGCAATTGTCGCATTGAAGCTCTTTTTTTAATAGAAGTAATCCTCAAAAGTTAGACATCTGATCGTATAAAATGGTAATAAAGCTCAGTACTTCGACAATCACTTTCGGATGGCTGAGCTTATTTTACTGAGTGGTACAGATATAAAATTTCTCAATCTGGGTATGCATCAAATACTCATTTTTACACGACTGTAATTGTTTATAGTGCTCGGTTTGGGTATGTAAAGCCAAAGCTTCACCATCTTCCCAAATTTCTACAAGATATAATTGATCATCAGAATTAAGTGGATAAAAATAGTCGTATCTGATATTTCCAGATTCCTGCTTTGACTGTTCAACAACGCCAAGTTGAGTTAATGTCTTAATAAACTCGGTTCTTTTTCCCGGTTTTGTAGTATAGGTTACATTTAGTAGTAGGTTTTCTTTCGTTTTCATTTTTACCTCCATTGTTGAAAAATTTAATAAAAAGGCAACCTTGAAATACGGTTGCAGGTCTAATTGAAAAAGATTATACAGTGTTTGATTCAATAGGGATAGTTAGAACGAGAACTTTTCGGGTTAAGTATACCTTTTTATAATAAAGAACGCAAGCAATTAAACGATAATCGATTAAAAAAACCAGAAGTTCTATGCTACTCATGAGCACGATACTTCTGGTTTTATCAAGTTAGGAGATAAGAAAGACGCAGGGTTTAGTATTTAATAAAGCTGGTTCCGGGAACGCCACAAATGGCGCATTTATCAGGTACGGCTTTTTCAATATTACCGCAGAGGGGGCAGAGGTAGTAGAAAACTTCTTCGCTCTGATCGAGGTTTTCTAGGGCTTCCTGATAGAGTCGGGCATGAACCGCTTCAGCTTTCATGGCAAAGGTAAAGGTTTTAATGGCATCCTGATTACCTTCAGCTTCCGCTGTTTTTAGAAAATCCGGATACATCTCTGTAAACTCGTGGGTTTCGCCAGCCACGGCGTCTTTTAAGTTTTCAGCAGTGGTATGGATCTTTCCGGCGACTTCAAAATGTTTTAAGGCATGCAGGGTTTCAGCATCGGCGGCAGCTTTAAATAATTTAGCCGCATTGATTTTTCCATCAGCTTCAGCTTTCTTTGAGTATGCGGTGTACTTTCTGTTTGCCTGGGACTCTCCGGCAAACGCCTCCATAAGATTATTAAGTGTTTTTGATTCTGACATTTGTTTTCCTCCATATTAATATTTTAGTTAGGTAGTATAATTGATCAAGATACTGGAAAGTTAGGGGTGCAATCCAGAAGAAAATTAGATCAACTTATAAAATAATAATTACTAAACAGTAATGAATATAAATAAGATAGCATAGAATAATCAGAGTGTCAATATGATATGCAAAAAAAGCATAAAAAAACCGAGGTGATGGCCTCGGTATCGATTATTATTGGTCGCAGTCGTTTGTCGTAATTTCCTCATAGATCATCTGCATTTCCTCATCCAGTCGGGTAATTGATTCGGCACAGTATTTGAGCCGCTCCCGGAGGCCTTCGGAGATATCGCTATGACCTTTGTATTTGAGCTGATGTTCAAGACTGGCCCAGAAATCCATGGCGATGGTACGAATTTGGATTTCCACCGGAACGGATTCGGTTCGCTCGGCCAGAAAGATGGGCACCAGTACAATCAGATGAAGGCTGCGGTAACCATTTTTTTTGGGCTCATTGATATAATCATTTTTACGGATCAGGGTAATGTCATCATGGCGCAGCAACAGGTTGGCAATCCGATCGATGTCGTGTAAATAGTTGCAGATAACACGAACGCCAGCAATATCCGTCAGGTTTTTACGGATGTTTTCAGCGGTGATTTCCAGCCCTTTTTTCTGCATCTTTCCGGCGATGCTCTGGGGGGATTTCAGCCGGTACTCCATATGATGGATCGGGTTATGGTCATATCTGGCCTGGAACTCTTCATCCAAAATTTCCAGCTTAGTTTTTATTTCTTTGATGGCAGCCCGGTAAATCTGCTGCTGTAGGAGAAACTCCTTTAAACTACCATTCATGTCCAGGTCTTCAGAAAAGGGGAGTTCAGTCGAATTAATCTGCATGATTGTATTTCACTTTTATCAGTTAAGAGTAGAAAGTGCCTTTCTATAGTTAATCGTGGCTATGGTAAAGAGTGAATCGCAAAACGTGGTAATCTCAATAGAGGCTACAACTAATTATTTTAACGCTAAAAGCTTAGATGCAATTTAAGTTTAACCGACTAAAAAAGTTTTTAAATAATAGAGTGGAGAGAAAGTGGGGCAGATGAAAACGATGAAGTTGGAAGGTTTGTTTAAAGATAAGCGGGTATAATAGCAAATAGAAGTAAATTAGGTAATTGCGAAATAAAATCCAAGATGGAAGGAAGCGTTGCAAGTACCTGAAAATTAAGAAAGGATGTGATAATATGGGGTTTTTTAGCTGGATTATCCTTGGTGGTTTAGCCGGTTGGCTGGCCAGCATGCTGACAAAAAACAATGAAAAAATGGGACTCATTAAAAATATTGTCGTTGGAATACTGGGCGCCATGATTGGTGGTTTTGTATTTGGCTTTTTCGGAACCACGGGAGTAACCGGATTTAATCTTTGGAGTATTTTTGTTGCCTCAGTGGGAGCAGTAATTCTCCTTGTGATTATTAATTTGTTCACAAAATAAAATGGTTTAACTTGATGTTTTACGTGGTCGGATAAGAGATGCGGTTTATCTCTTTTCCGACCTTTTTTTGTTTGGCTAAAATCGCATCAAAATCGGGAAGGCTTTTGAAACAAAGCGTTAAAATTCAGAACCCAATCACAAAACAATCACTTTAGGACGATAGAATGCTGACAAGAACATAAAGGAGGTCAGCATTATGAAAGCTGTTGTGATTATTCCGGCTCTGAATCCGGACGAAAAATTGATCACCTTAGTTGAAAAACTAAAACACTATGACTTAACAACAATTATTATAAATGATGGCAGTGCCCCCGGGTATGAAATCATCTTTGATATTTTAAGAGAAAAGCTTGACTGTGTGGTTCGGGTTCACAGCAAAAATATGGGTAAAGGCGTCGCATTAAAAACGGGAATGGCCTATGCCGCCAATATTTATCCCGATGCGCCGGGCTATGTAACGGCGGATGCCGATGGACAGCATGCACCGGAGGACATCTTAAACGTAGCCAGGATGCTGGAAGAAAACCCGGCCAGCCTGATTCTGGGAACCCGGGATTTCAATAATGTAAAAACTCCCTTTAAAAGCAAGTGGGGTAACCGCATCACATCGCTGGCTTATTTATTGAGTACCGGAGAGCGGTGTCCGGATACTCAAACCGGACTGCGGGGAATTCCGATGAGTTGGACAAAAGAGTTACTAAAGATTCCCGGTGACCGCTATGAGTATGAAATGAATGTGCTGCTGGAAGCTGGTAAAAGCCGAATTCCCTTTGTGGAAGTCCCGATTGAGACCATTTATTTGAATGAAAACAAAGCATCTCATTTTCATGCGATTAAAGATTCAGCCCGGATCTACCTGAATATTCTAAAATTCAGTTTATCATCTTTTGTCTCGGCGATTGTGGATAACTCGGTCTTTACGCTACTGATGCAAATTGCCTTTGGAGCGACCTCACTGGGAATCCTGGAGGCAACCATTATCGCCCGGGTGATGTCCGGCGGGGTCAACTATCTGCTTAATAAGCACTGGGTTTTTCAAAATACCGATCGGGAAGGGAAGGCGGCATTGCAGTACGCCATTTTATTTATCAGTCAGATGCTGTTAAGCTGGTTCTTTGTCTCCAGTTTAAGCAGTTTACCGATTCACCTGACGGTGTTAAAAATATGCGTTGACACGGGATTATTTATCGGCAGTTACCTGATTCAGAAAAATTTTATTTTCGGGGAATCGAGGAAGGAGTATCGTCTTAAATGATCAAGTTCTTTTCAAAACCGTATCGTTGGGCAGGGATATTTTCGCTCCTGCTGGTGGGGTTGTTTACCTTTGTGCTAATGGATACTTTTGTGCTTCAGAAATCAATGGTGATTGTGGCATCAGAAACAAGTGCCGAAACGTCCACAGCGGCAGAAACCGAACCGGTGATTACCGCAACATCTTATAGTGATGAAAATATCCAGATTAGCATTGAAACCATTTTGAAATATGATTCGACCATTTATGTGGCGGATATTCAGGTTTCGGATGCGGCCTATCTGAAAACAGCCTTTGCCAATAATACCTATGGGCGAAATGTCAAGGCCAAAACGTCAGATATCGCCGCTGCTCAAAATGCCATCTTTGCCATCAATGGTGACTATTACGGCTTCCGGGACGACGGCTATGTTTTGCGTAATGGCATTATCTATCGGGATAGTGCCAGTGAGAATGAGGCCTTGGTGATTGATCAGAATGGCAATTTTTCGATTGTCGATGAAAGTGACGTCAGCATGGCATCATTAAGTGAGAATTGGCAGGTGCTATCATTTGGGCCAGCCCTGGTTGAAAATGGTGACATCATGGTTGATAGTAGCAGCGAAGTGGGGCAAGCCAAGGAAAGCAATCCCCGTACGGCCATCGGACAGATTTCAGCGGGACATTATCTGGTGATCGTTTCGGATGGCCGGACGGATGAGAGCGAAGGGCTTTCACTACTTGAGTTGGCCCAGGAATTTAAAGAACGAGGCTGCACCATTGCCTACAATCTGGATGGTGGCGGATCATCTACCATGGTTTTTAATGGCGAAGTGGTCAATAATCCCACTGATGGCCGCAGTATTGCAGAACGGGAGGTCAGTGATATTGTTTATTTCGGGTATTAAATTACAAAACAATTCTAAAAAGCTTGGAAAAACCATTGCTGTTTATTTGCTGATGACGGTTTTGACCATTGCCGTTAATCTGATCTACGGTTTGTTTGGACACGGGGTTCATTCAGCGGCCATGACCGGAATGTTCTTATACCCGTTATTGGGTGGGGCGTTGGGGTATTTGCTGATTGATCGCACCATGGCCTTCATTACCCGGTTTGTCGTTTATCGCATTGGTTATAACAGCTACAATTCGGGGCTTGCCGCTCTAACGGTGGGAAGTTTTCTTAAAGGGATTCTGGAAATTGCGGGTACGAATTCCCCATATCTGATAATTTTTTTCTTCCTGGGTTGGGTAGCGGTTGGCATCGGATTGATGGTATTTGGCTTTCTGGCAGTGACCAACCAGCGGTTGTTAAAGACTGAAAAAAGAATGAAAAAAACTGAAGAGACGGTCATTCGTGAATAAGGTGAATCCGTTTAGAATAATAATTGCAGCATCAGAAAAAGCAAGTGAGAGCGCTTTTTGAAAGCTCACTTGCTTTTTTGGTATGCAGACAAGAGTTTGCTTGATACTCGATAAACAGGGGAAAAGCGGTTATCGATCATAAAGCAGGTCGCTGCTCAACTGAATGTGGGGGTTGTTTGGAGCGACTGTTTTTGATCTCATACAATTTTTTGTCGGCCTCAATGATGACCTTTTCCAGGATCACCTCATGATGCATCTGGTATAATCCAAAACTGGCACTGATACGGATCAGGGTATCATTATATTTTATTTCGATGGTTTCAAGGACATGCTTTAATCGGGCGATCAGGATTGAAGCTTCAACATAATTGGTATTGGACATCAGCAAAACAAATTCATCACCACCATAGCGACCAAACAGATCGAAGGCCCGAATGCTTTCATTGATGGTTTTAGCCACCGTTTTTAAAACCAGATCCCCAGCATGGTGGCCAAAAGTATCATTGATCGTCTTAAAGTGATCAATATCGATCATGGCAACACAAAGATCAGCATCAAATCGTTTGGCTTTGGAAAATTCAACATTGGCCAATTGTTCAAAATACTGGCGATTGTAGATTCGGGTCAGACCGTCACGCTGTGCCAGATCCCGCAGCTTCTGGCCTTCCACCTTATCGGTCACGTCCATGCAGCTACCAATATAGCCAGCAAATTCATGGTCACCGATATAGTAGGGAACGCCCCGGTCATTGATCCAGCGATAAACACCATCCTGGCGTTTAAGCCGGTATTCCATTTCAAAGGATTCTTGTTTGGCAAAGGCTTCCAAATATACTTTCAGGCACATGTCAAAATCTTCGGGGTGAATACCTTCGGCCCAGCCATTTCCCATTTCCTGAGTCATTGTCCGGCCAGTAAATTTCAACCAGGTGGTGTTAAAATAATTACACAATGTATCGGTACCAGCCCGCCAGATCATATTGGGTGAGGACTCAACAATGATCCGGTACTGGTCATTATCCAGTTTCATGGAAATACCTCCAGAAAATTAAATATTAACGGTTTAGAGTTAATACTTATTATAGCCTGATATTGTTATCTTTGCATTTATTTTCTTTAAGGTTTGTGGTATTCTTTTACCAGTGTCAGGGAATCAGAAATTAAGAACGAGGATAGTGAGTGTAGATGAAGATACTAAGGTTTTTACTGATTTTTGTGCCGATAAGTATTGTCGGAGAATTCATGCACTTTTCACCCACCGTGATGTTTATTTTGTCAGCTTTGGCGATTATCCCCCTGGCGGGCATCATGGGTGAGGCAACCGAAGAAATTTCTTTTTATTCGGGACCCCGTGTCGGCGGCTTTCTCAATGCCACCTTTGGCAATGCCACCGAACTGATCATCGCCTTTTTTGCCATGCAGGCTGGCTTGTTTGACGTGGTCAAAGCGTCTATTGCCGGTTCGGTGATTGGTAATATTCTACTGGTGTTAGGGGCCAGCATGCTGATGGGAGGGATTAAGTTTAAATCCCAAACCTTTAATAAGCAATCCATTGAGGTGTCGTCCAGTATGCTCTTGTTTGCGGTCATTGGTTTAACCGTTCCGGCGATCTTTACTCATACCGTGGCCGCCGATCTTCTCAATACCCGTTATGAGGGTCTCAGCATTACGGTAGCAATAATCATGTTTGCCATTTATCTGATGAGTCTGTACTTTTCTTTTTACACCCATAAAGATATTTATGCGGCGATACCAGAGGAGGAAGCTACGCCCAAGTGGTCGCTTAATAAGGCGATTGCTGTTTTAATTGGCGCAACGGTCCTGATTGGGGTTGAGAGTGAGATGTTTGTGGGAGCAGTTGAACCGATGACCGAAGCCATTGGCCTCAGTGAGTTTTTCGTCGGGATTATTCTGGTGCCGATTATCGGCAATGCGGCTGAACACAGCACCGCGATTGTGATGGCTTATAAAAATAAAATGGATGTAGCGATGGAGATCGCCATTGGATCCAGTCTCCAGATGATTCTTTTTGTTACGCCAGTGCTGATTTTTTTGAGTCTGCTGTTTACGCCGATGAGCATCATTTTTAACGAGTTTGAACTGGTGGCCCTGGTATTGTCGGTACTGATTGCCAATCGGGTGGCTAGTGACGGCGAATCCAACTGGCTGGAAGGGGTTCAGCTGCTGGCAGTTTATCTGATTATGGCGGTGTCGTTTTTTATTTTATAATCAAGAAAACTGAAAATAGGAAGCCCTAAAAACAGATATGTAATAACTATCTGTTTTTTTATACGAAAAAAGGTTGATAAACTAAACGTGTTGGGGTAAAAAAGAAATAGCAGAAAAAATTGTGGATGATTTTTGAAAGGAACGGTAATGAAAAGAAGAATTTTGATCTGGGGATGTTGTTTGATAATGCTGGGATTGATGTTCTCGGGGTGTAGCTCCAAGGCAGAACCCAAAAGCTATGAAAAAACCATTGAGACGGCACGAACGGAGATCTGGAATGCCATTTCAGCAGGCGGGGCCTCCAGTGCCACCGTGGCGATTATGGACAATGGTAATCTGGTCTATGAAGAAGGTTTTGCCATGGCTAACCGGGAAGCCGGGCTTGCGGTAACCAAAGACACCCAGTTTAATATCTGTTCGGTCAGCAAGGTGTTTACCGCTGCGGCAGTCTTGCAGCTTTGCGAAGACGGAAAACTGGAGTTGGATAAACCGGTGGTTGATTATCTGCCGGAGTTTACCATGGCTGATAGCCGCTATAAAGATATCTCGGTTCGGATGCTGCTCAATCATACCGCCGCTTTGCCCGGAACCTATACCACCAATGCCGAAACAACGGAGCCGGACCCAGACTATACCCAAAAATTTCTGGCCTATCTGGCTGGTACTGAGTTAAAGGGCGATCCCGGGAAGGTAAGTGTCTACTGCAACGATGGTTTTACGCTGGCCCAAATTCTGGTCGAGAAGAGTTCCGGCCAATCTTTTTCTGATTATCTGGCGACCAATATTTTTACAAAAGCCGGGATGAAAAACAGCAGTTGTTATTTTAAAGCCGATAACACCGACATTGCCCGGAAATACAACGAAGATGGCAGCGCTGCTCCAGTGGAATATATAAACAGCCTTGGTTCCGGCGGGATAGCCGCCACCGCCGCTGATTTATGTCGTTATGGCCAGGCCCTGTTTCAGGGCAAAATTTTAAGTGAAGCGATGGTCACCGAATATACCAGTCCCCAATATGGGGACCAAACCGTGCCTGCTGGAACTCCCCTGTATCCGTATGGGTTGGGCTGGGACAGTGTGGCGGTAGCTGATTTTGAGCGCCAGGGGGTGACGGTGATTGGCAAAAACGGCGGCTCGCCTCAATATAATTCGCAGTTATATCTGCTGCCGCAGGAAAATATCTCGGTGGCCATTGTTTTTGCTGGAAATGCCGATGTCACTGGCGTTGCCAATGATATTGTCCAGGCGCTGCTTGATGAAAATGGACTCAGTGAGGGTTTGGAAACGGAGACAGCAGAACCAACGGCAGCCACCATCCCCGATGAGCTTCTGGCTTACGCCGGGATTTATGGCGATGGTGGAGCGATTGCAAAGATTGAATTCAATAACGATAAAAATGCCATGATTTATAAAAAATATGACGGCAAGACCTTTGAAACCCAGGGCACCTATCCCTATCTCAGTGATGGTTATTTTCATTTACCGGTGGGCTATCGGGCTGGTTTTGCCAAAAATTTCGGCCAGGAATTTTTTATGATCTATGATCAAAGCAGTGATGCTGGTTTTGTCTCAGGGCAGAAAATGGCGGCAGCAGCGGCACCGCTGGATACCAGCCAATTTAGCGGAAAATCATGGATTCCCACCAATCTTTCGGCCATTGACGCCAATGCGATGGGCGTAAAAACCGGGGTTGTGACAGAGCTGCCGGGTTATCTTTATCACACGGCCAATGGCGGCTACACCCTCTATGGCTTAAAAGATGCGACCACAACCCAAATGGTGCTGCCCTACGGCAGGGATCTGGCCCAGGCGACGATTGCCGAAAACAACGGCCAAAGGATCTTAACCATCATGGATTATCAGTTTATCAATACCGCTTCCGTGGCGTCGCTGCAGAACGATGAAGCGATTGTAATTGGCAGTGATGGGCAAAGTATCTGCCGCAAGCTGGATAATGATGGAACATTCAGTGCGGTTATGCCAGAAGGTGGCCGGATTGTGATTTATGGTCCCGATCTGCAGCCAGATTACGACAGCAGCAGTGGCGTCGCCGAAGAAATCCCAGTGACAGCCGGTTCTTATCTGGTCTTTATCGGTGCGCCGGGAGCGACATTCACTTACGCGTATACCGTTTAGTGGGGCAACATCGACAGGAATAATAAAAGCGGTTAAAGACTGGTATTAAAAGAGGGAACAATTTATAAAAAAACGAAAGGATAAAGAAAATGTTAAAAAAACGATTAACAGTTGTGATGCTTGGTTTGTTGTTGATTCTTGTTCCTTTGGCGGGATGTACGACCGCCCCATCCCAGAGTCAGAGCTATGAAAAAACCATCACCACGGCACGCACCGAAATCTGGAAAGCCATCGCTGGCGGTGGGGCCTCCAGTGCCACCGTGGCTATTATGGACAATGGTAAAATTGTTTATGAAGAAGGTTTTGCCATGGCCAACCGGACTGAGGCGTTGGGGGTAAATTCCAGCACTCAGTTTAATATTGGTTCGGTCAGTAAGGTGTTTACAGCTGCGGCCGTGATGCAGCTGGTGGAGGCGGGTCAGCTGGAGCTGGATAAACCGGTGGTTAGCTACCTGCCGGATTTCACCATGGCGGACAGTCGCTACAAGGACATCACGGTTCGGATGCTGCTTAACCATACCTCGGGGTTGCCGGGAACGATGATGTATAATGGCTTTGCATCGGCCAAAGATTCCCAGTTTTTGACGGAATTTATGAATTATCTGGCGGGTTCCAGTCTCAAGGCTGATCCTGGGGTGGTCAGTGTTTACTGTAATGATGGATTCACTCTGGCCGAGGTGTTAATTGAAAAGGTGTCCGGCCAGACGTATTCCGACTATCTGCAGCAGAATATTTTTAAAAAAGCCGGGATGAACGACAGCAGCTGTTCCTTTAAGGCTGGAAATCCCAATATTGCCCTGAAGTATAACAACGAGGATGGCACCGCTCTGCCAGCAGAAATCATTAATCTGATGGGCACCGGGGGAATTTCCGCAACGGCAGTGGATCTATGCCATTTTGGCAATGCTCTGCTGGAAAACATGCTGATGAGTGCCGAATCCTTTACCGAGTATACCAGTCCCCAGTATGGAAAAGAAACAGTGCCGACAGGCACCCCGATTACCAATTATGGTTTGGGTTGGGATATGGTGGACGTTGCCAGTTTTGCCGAACAGGGTGTCCATGTACTGAGCAAAAATGGCGGAACGCTGCAGTTTAATTCTCAGCTGTATGTCATTCCTGAAGAGAAACTTTCTGTGGCTCTGATCTTTGCTGGTACCGGGGATGCTTCGGGAATTGCCGAAACCATCACCCAGACACTACTGGAAGAGAAGGAAATTATTTCCGCCCCGGCAGAAGCCGAGCAAACAACCACTACCACAGCGATACCAGGCGAAATACTCAGCTTTGCCGGATATTATGGAGCCAGCGGCAGTGTCATCAAAATTGAGTTTAATCAGCAGAATAACACGCTGGAATACAAACGCTTCGATGGCAATGGCTTTACCACCGCTGGCAGTTATTCCTACAGCGGTGAGGGCTATTTTGATATGCAAAACGGATATCGAATGTCTTTTTCTGAAAGTTTTGGCAAAAAACTGGTGCTGCAGTCGATGAATACGGCCGATTATTCGCTGGTCATCGGTCAGGGTATTACGGCCAATAACCCGATCGATACCAGTCGTTTTGCCGGTAAAGCCTGGATTCCCAAAAATCTCAGTGCCATTGATTTATATGCATTTTCTGCTGTGACTGGCAGTCTGCCGGAGCTTCCGGGAACTATTTATTTTGGCAGTGACGGCAGCTTTACACCCTATCCCCTGAAAGACGAAAATACCGCCTATAACAACCTGCCCTACGCCCGGGATCTGGTTGAGCCAACCCTTACAGAAGAAAACGGAACAACCACAATGACGGCAATGGGTTATGTTTTTGTGGATGTGGCCGACATCCCCGTGCTGGCCAGTGATGAAAAAATCAGGATTGAAAAAACTGGCGAAAATATCGTCAGAAAGCTGGCGGCCGATGGCAGCTTTAGCGTCACCCTGCCAGATGGGGGACGGTTGGTGATCTATGATCCGACACTGACGGTGTTAGCTGATACCATGTATGCTACAATCGAAGAAATGCCGGTACCAGCGGGTGCTTATCTGATGTTTATCGGCAACGAAGGCGATGAATTTGTCTATCAGTACAGCTTTTAAATAGCTATTACCGCAATAAGGCTCAAAATTAATATTTTGAGTCTTATTTTTTTGTCGGAATTGGGTTACAATGAATGAAATAGAGCAATTGATCATGAGTCGAAAAATTATCCAGGATGAGTGCAGACTAGTGTAATGTATTGTTGATA